>JAFSIZ010000034.1 GCA_017439555.1 Oscillospiraceae bacterium
CCCTATGATCTCATCGTGAAAATGTTCCAGAACAGAAACTAAAAGAAATGTCAAAACCCCGGTTGCACTTTATGCAACCGGGGTTTCTGCATATATTCGTTTTAATTAAAGCTGTTTGCTTTTTATGTTGAGAAGTCTGACGATAACAGGGCTGAGGATTATGTTCATTCCAAGTTCAAATAAGAAATTCGCACCGACAAGGCCGAAAATCATATAGTGCCCGACACCGCCGCCAAGACCGGCTGCTGCCGCCCACGATGCCACAGTCTCCATAAAGAACACAACGCAACCTAAAAGGAAAACGCCTGTGTTGAGAAGGGGGCAAACGATTGCGGAAACGAGAACAGCTATATATTTGTTGTTTCGTGAAATGAATCTGTAAACGCCGCCCTCACAGGCTTCGCAAAGCCCACTGGTTGATTTGATTGTCTGAATATGCCGCTGTGATCGCTTGTCGAGCAGCTCAAGAACGGCTTTATATGCCAATCCTGCACCGAGACCGCAGGCAAAACCCTTCGCGAGCACTGTTATAATCGTGCCGGGAATGTCTACTGCGAGAAAAAGTGCGGCATCTCCGCTCAGAAGAACTGCCACGCCGAATACCAATCCAAGCCATGCGCTTATCCATGGTCCGCAGGTTGCCGCACCGATAACGATCGGAATCAGCACAAGCGAGATGGAGAACGGTCCGAGCCTGATAAAAGCACCCATAAGTTGCAGTACAACGACGAGTGCGGTCAGGATGGCACCGAGCACCACGGTCTCAGTTGACATTCTGTTTTTTGCTGTTTTCATAAATTTTCCTCCTTGCTGTCGCCCGCCTGAGCGGTACAACGCATGTAAATTTATATTATCTCCCGGGGGAGAAAATACACAACAAAATATTTACTTGTTTTTCTTATATAATATATTCAATCCTTTTAAAATAAGATCTCCGTCGAGGGTAATCTCGTGCTTGCAATGCGGAATAATCGTTTTTGCAAGTCCGCCCGTTGCAAAGACGCGAAGCTCTCGCCCCGTTTCTTCGTTGAAGCGGTCAATCATACCGTCAATCATACTTGCGTTTCCGAAAACAACACCGGAACGCATACAGTCAACTGTATTTTTGCCGATGACAGATTTAGGAGCTTCAAGGCTTATCTGAGGAAGCTGAGCTGTTTTGCTTGCAAGCGCGCCGAGGGCAATGCTCACACCGGGGATTATTGAAACACCGATGAAGGTGCCGCGGTCATCCATGACCATCATTTTTGTTGCTGTGCCCATATCGATTATAAGGGAAGGGCTGCCATAGATATGATGTGCCGCAACGCAGGCACAGATAAGGTCCGCGCCGACTGAAGACGGATTGTCGCAATGTATGTTTATTCCTGTCTTTATGCCGGGGCCGACGACTATGGCCTCAGCGCCATAGGCTATCCTGAGAGCCTGCTTCATAACAGAGGTCAGCGGAGGTACAACGGATGAGATTATAGCGCCGTCGAAGCTGTGGTTGTCAACGTTGTGAAGCTTTAATATGCTGTGGATTTTTGTGGCATATTCATCTTCTGTTTTTGAAGGATTGGTCGCTATTCTGGCAACGAATGAAAGCTCGTCTCCGCAGAAACCGCCGACCACAATATTTGTATTGCCTATGTCAATTGCAAGAATCATAAGTTTAAGCCTCTTTCCGATACTATAGCTCATATTCAGTATATTACGCAAAAACGCTTTTTGTCAAGTTATATTTTAAATGTGCGAAGCAACTTTTTCCTTTCGGAGGGAATTTGCAGGCTGTCTATGGCCTTCCGGATGCTGCGGTTGTGAGTCTCAACGTCAAGCCTCTTTTCCGCTATATAAGGAAGAGTCTCTTCCCATTTCTTCGTGAGTGCCGTTGCGAAGAACCACGCGACCGCCATACTCAGATAATATTCATCCGTCGGAACCGATGCGACAAGCGGAAGATATTCGGCAGAGAAAGCATCATCGAGAAAATGCTTCATAAGCGTGACGATTCCGAATCGCACAGTATATAAATGCGGGGAGGTAAGCCATTTGCGTATATGTGGAAGAAGCAGCCCCCTGTTTTTTTGAAAAATCTTCGGGGACATCATATCACAGGTTGCCCAGTTATCGACATACGGAAGAAATTTATCGAGCGATATGATAAGCTCGTTAAAATCATTGATTTTCTCGAGTATGAAGGCGTGGAGATTGTTCTCTTCATAATATTTGTGAGGAAGTGCTGAAAGAAAAGTTTCAGACTTCGCGCTTTTTGAAAATTCTGCTGCAAATTTCCGCAGAGCAGGTGTGCGGACGCCGATTATGAGCTCATTTGAGACAGTCGGCATAAGGCGCGCGTGAAAATCGCGGTATTTCAGATCCTGCATTTCAAATAAAGCTTTTTGTATTTCTGTCATATAAAATCACCTGTGATAATTATAGTATGGAAATTGCGAAAAAGCAAATAAAGCATTGACAATTTACCTATATATATTATATAATTACTAAATAAAATGGATTTACTATGCCATAGATTTTTTATCCGAAAAGAGGTTTTAAAATATGAAAGTTATCTATAGTAACGGAACTGTCGGCGAATGCCCGAAGGAAGAAGAGCTTCATGTTCTCCGCCATTCCGCAGCTCATATTATGGCGCAGGCGATAAGCCGCCTCTACCCGAATGCGCATTTTGCATACGGTCCGGCAAACGAAAAAGGCTTCTACTATGACGTCGATCTCGGCGATGAGAAGCTTTCCGATGAGGATTTGCAGAAGATTGAGCAGGAAATGCGCAAGATTGTTAAGGAAAACCTTCCGATAAAGCCGTATATCCTTCCTCGTGATGAGGCTATTGCGCTTATGGAGAGCCGCGGCGAGATATATAAGGTTGAGCATATTGGCGACCTTCCGGAGGATGCTGAAATCAGCTTCTATCAGCAGGGCGACTATATCGATATGTGCGTCGGCCCACATCTTTGCTACACGAAGGCACTCAAGGCATTCAAGATTACAGATCAGTCCGGCGCATATTGGAAGAATGATAAGAACAACAAGATGCTCACGCGTGTCAAGGGCATTGCTTTTGGCTCACAGCAGGAGCTTGAGGATTACTTAAAGCTTCTTGAAGAGGCAGAAAAGCGCGACCATCGCCGCATCGGCAAGGAAATGGGTCTCTTTATGTTTGCGGATGAAGCTCCGGGCTTCCCGTTCTTCCTCCCGAAGGGTATGCAGATAAAGAATGCTCTTATCGAATATTGGAGAGAGATTCACACAAGAGACAACTATGTCGAAATCTCGACACCGCTTATTATGAACCGTCACCTCTGGGAGACCAGCGGTCACTGGGATCATTATAAAGACAATATGTATTCAACGACGATTGATGAAGAAACCTTCTGCGTCAAGCCAATGAACTGCCCAGGCGGCGTTATGGTATATCGTTCAAGCCCACACAGCTATCGCGATCTTCCGATCCGCGCAGGTGAGCTCGGCATAGTTCACCGCCACGAGCTCCGCGGCGCGCTTCACGGTCTCTTCCGCGTACGCTGCTTCACGCAGGACGATGCTCACATCTTTATGCGCCGTGAGCAGATAACAGATGAAATCGTCGGTGTTGTAAACCTTATCAACGAGGTTTATGAGAAGTTTGGTTTCAAATATTCCGTTGAGCTCTCAACACGTCCTGAGGACAGCATGGGCAGCGATGAGGATTGGGAGGCAGCAACGAACGGCCTTAAGAACGCTCTTGAGAAGCTCGGTCTTCCCTATACAATCAACGAGGGCGACGGCGCATTCTATGGCCCGAAGATTGACTTCCACCTCGAAGACAGCCTCGGAAGAACATGGCAGTGTGGAACAATCCAGCTCGATTTCCAGATGCCGCAGAACTTTGAGCTTGATTATATCGATGAGAATGGCGAAAAACAGCGCCCGATTATGATTCACCGCGTATGCTTCGGTTCAATTGAGAGATTTATCGGTGTTCTCACAGAACACTTTGCAGGTAAGTTCCCGGTATGGCTCGCTCCGACTCAGGCAAAGGTTCTCCTTGTTTCTGAGAAGAGCGCGGAATATGGCCGCGAAGTTTATGAAGCGCTCAGAGCTGCAGGTGTCCGCGTTGAGATGGACAACCGCAACGAGAAGATCGGCTATATGATCCGTGAGGCTCAGCTTGTCGGCAGAGTTCCCTATATGGTCATCATCGGTCAGCAGGAGGTTGAGAATAAGACAGTCTCTATCCGCTACCGTGACACAGCTCAGAATGAAACAATGAGCCTTGATGATTTCATCGCAAAGATTACAAAGGAAATCCGCGACCGCGTATAATAAAAGAAACAACAACGGCTGCTATCAAATTATGATAACAGCCGCTGTTTGATTTTAAAACAAAAAAACATCTGTTACCGCTTAGGTAACAGATGTTTCTGTATGTAGCAGATTATGCCTTGTATGCCTCATATACCTTCTTGAAAGCAGCGCAGACTTCTTCGATGTTTGTGTCTGTCCAGCTCTCATTCGGATAGATCATGAATGTATCCTCAAGGTTCTTTGCAACAACAGGAAGGTCAGCAAGAGAGTATCTCTTTTCCTTGTCGCCTGTGTATTCCGGAGCAGCCCACGGATAACCGCTGTTTCCGAATACTCTGCTCTCGTGATACCATTCGCTTGTATACGGTGTTGCAGCGTAGTATTTGTTGACCCAGAAGCCCTCTGCGTTGAGTGCATCGCAGAATGTGTTCTTGTCGCAGGTTACTGCATCTGCATTGAAGAGGCAACGGAGGAACCAGAAGGACGGCTCGCTCTTATCGGAAATCTCTGTGAAGGAAATTGCCGGAACATCCTTGAGGCCTTCCTTGATTTTTGCAATAACTTCGCGGCGCTTTGCAGCGATCGGGAACATCTTCTGAATCTGAACACGGCCGATAGCAGCGTGCATATCGTCCATGTTGTGGTTGAGGGATGCAACAACGTTGCCGTTGGAGCCTTCAACACCATAGGGCTTGCCGCGGTCAGCAGCCTGACGAGCTCTGTAGTATGCTTCCTCTGTGCGTGTCCAGACGAGACCGCCCTGGCCGCCAACGCAAGTGTGCTTGCCGAACATCATCGAGAAGCCGGAAGCATCGCCGAATGTACCGACAGGCTTGCCGTTGAACTTTGCACCGTGTGCCTGTGCACAGTCTTCGATAACCTTGATGCCCTTTTCCTTTGCGAATTCGCAGATCTTTTCGATGTCTTCACAAGGCTCGCCTGCGATGTGAGCAACAACGATTGCGCTTGTTCTCTCTGTATATGCCTTCTTGACGCCTTCAAAGCTTACGTTGAAGCTGCCCGGAATAGCATCAGCAATAACCGGGATGCAGTTCATCATAACGATCGGCATAAGGCCGCCCGGATCAGTGATCGGTCCGCAGATGATTTCTGTGAACGGCTGAATATTCTGTGAACGGAGAGCGACATAAACGGAAGTTGTTCCGCTGTTGACACACTCTGCATAGCCGCCGCCGAGAAGAGCAGCAAACTCTTCGCCGAGGAGACCGCGATCAGGACCGTTGTAGCCCGGAGCATCGCCCTTAGCGATAGCTTCATCGATAACTCTGTTGCATGCAGCTTTTTCTTCTGCACCAAAATGATGTCTTGCAGCAAGAGGAGTCTTGATAGCCTTCTCGCCGCCGTTTATTGCAAGATTCTTCATTGACAATAACCTCACTTTATAATAGATTTGAGTATGGTTTGATTATAACACTGCGGAAAATGTAATGCAATAGTGAATTTTGCGTAATTTATGTGTTTTTTTGCGCCTTTTACGCAAGATAAAAAACAGCTGCCGCAAATTTTGCGGCAGCTGCAGCATTACATATTATAAAGGCAAACGCCTGTTTCACCATCAACCTCGTCAATCAGAACAGATACAAGCTCGGTTTTTGAGGTGGGAATATTTTTTCCGACGAAATCAGGACGGATGGGGAGCTCGCGGTGACCGCGGTCGATAAGCACGGCGAGCTGAATGGATTTCGGCCTTCCTAAGCGGAATATTGATTCTATAGCGGCGCGCACTGTTCTTCCTGTGTAGAGAACATCGTCAACAATTATGATTGTATAATCTGAAACGTTGCAAGGTATCTCGCATCCGTCCGTCTCGGGGACTTCAATCGGAGCTGTCAGATCATCGCGGTAAAGTGTGATGTCTATATGCCCGACAGGTACATCAATGCCTTCGAATTTTTTTATGTTGTCGTGAAGCATTTTTGCAAGCGGAATTCCGCGGCGCTTGACTCCCAGAAGGCAAATACCTTCAGCACCGCGGTTTTTTTCGATTATCTCGTGTGTTATACGCGCCATAGAACGCTGAATGGCGGCTTCATCCATTATTTTTGCTTTAAATTCCATAAGTGTCAACCTTTCAGAAAGAGCTGATAAATATTTCAATTCCGATGATTATAAGAACTGCTCCGCCGACAAAACCGGCCTTTCCTGCGAGATATTTGCCGAAGCGCTTACCGAGGAGAGCTCCTGCAATGCATATTGCAAAAGTAGTGATGCCGATTATAAGCGAGGATATCAGTGCGGCGGAAAAGGTATAGGCAGATGTGGTAAAGCCCACAGACAGCGAATCAATAGAGGTTGCAATGCTTTGCAACAGAATAAATCCAAGCTTGCGGTCCTGAGAAAACGATGCATCATCGATGTGATGAAAGCTGTCGTAAATCATATTTGCGCCGATATAGCCGAGCAGAATAAGGGAAATGAAGGGAATGAGCCTTTCGAAAATCAGAAATTGCTCTGCAACCGTATACACGCAGAGCCAGCCGAGCAGCGGCATAACAAATTGCGCCAAGGCAAACATCCCGGCTATGATGCAAGCCCTTGAAAAACGCATTTTTTCTTCAGCAAGACCGTTTACAAGGCATATTGAAAACGCATCCATCGAAAGACTTGTGCCGATAAGCGCCTGTTTTATATAAAAGAGAGTGTTAAAAGCCATTGTTACAATAACCCTTTATGTCATTGAATAAATTCAATTCATTATATCAAATTCGAATCCTTTCGTCAAGGAGCGCAAAAGGCCGGAAAATCGCATAATGTGTCGATAAGCAAAAAGAACCGATAAAAATCATTTGACTATTTCAATCTTTGGTAGTATAATAAATAACAGATACAGAGATTTGGAGACGTATCAAAACAAAGGTAGGATTACATACCTTTGTTTTGGTATGTCTTTTTTTGTTTTCAGGAGGTGCGGTATGTACGATATCACAGTTATCGGAGCCGGAGTCATCGGCGGAATGATTGCAAGAGAGCTTGCGAAATATGAGCTGAAAATCTGCATAGTTGAGCGCGAGGGAGATGTTGCGATGGGAGCAACCCGGGCAAATTCTGCAATAGTCCATGCAGGCTTTGACGCGGCAGAGGGAAGTCTTAAGGCGCGCTTCAATGTTCGCGGCTCTGAAATGATGGAGAAGGTCGCCGAGGAGCTTGGCGTAAAATATAAACGCAACGGCTCGCTTGTTATAGGTTTTTGTGAGGAAGATTTAAAAACGCTGAAGGCGCTGGAAGAACGCGGCAATAAAAATGGCGTACGCGGGCTGCGTATAGTCAGCGGTGAAGAGCTCTTCAAGATTGAGCCGAATCTCTCAAAAAACGTGAGATATGCCCTTTATGCGCCGACAGGGGCGATAGTCTGCCCTTATGAGCTCACTGTTGCGGCAATCGGAAATGCGATGGATAATGGCGCAGATTTAAAGCTTGATTTTGAGGTAACGGATATCAGAAAAACAGATGACGGATATGATGTAATATCTTCGGGTGAAACTGTCAGAACGAGATATGTGATAAATGCCGCAGGACTATATTCAGACAGGATTGCAGCGATGACAGGGGACAGTTCGTTTTCGGTGCATCCGCGCCGTGGCGAATATATCCTTCTCGATAAGGAATGCGGCTCGCTTGTGAACACAACTGTTTTCCGTACTCCGTCAAAGATGGGAAAGGGTATCCTGATTTCGCCGACTGTCGATGGAAACCTTCTTCTTGGTCCGACATCGGAGGATATGACAGATAAGGAAGATCGGAAGACGACAGCCAAAGGTTTTGAGAAGGTTATAAAAGAGGCTGCCGAGGATGTTGACGGTATTCCGTTCAACAAGGTGATAACCTCTTTCTGCGGCTTGCGTGCAGTCGGAAGTACAGGCGATTTTATTATAAACTCGCCGTTTGCGAATTTTATAAACGTTGCAGGCATTGAATCACCCGGGCTTACCTCTGCTCCTGCGATTGCAGAATATATTGTCGGGCTCCTTGAAAAAAACGGCGCAAAGCTTTCGAGGAAAAAAGAGCATAATCCGATAAGGCGTCCGATGCACTATTTCCGCGAGGCAAGCTTTGAGGAGAAGAATGAGATTATAAAGCGTGATAAAGCTTTTGGGCGCATCGTATGTCGCTGTGAAGAGGTGACGGAGGGCGAGATTCTGGAAGCGATAAGGACGAACCCGAGGCCGCGCGATCTCGACGGAGTCAAGAGAAGGACCCGCGCACAGATGGGCAGATGCCAGGGAGGTTTTTGTTCACCGTATATAGTTGAGCTTCTGGCACGTGAAATGAATATCCCCTATGAAGAGGTTACGAAGTTTGGCGGAAACTCAAGGGTAAATCTTGCAAGAACGAAGGGAGAGGCTTGAGGATGACAGAACTTGTTATAATCGGCGGTGGACCTGCCGGAATGAGCGCGGCGATAGCGGCATATGAGGCAGGTATACGCGATGTTCTTATCATAGAGCGCGACGAAGCTCTCGGCGGAATTTTGCAGCAGTGTATACATAACGGATTCGGGCTTCATAAGTTCGGCGAAGAGCTGACCGGGCCGGAATATGCGTGGCGCTATGAAAAGCGCGTGCGTGAGCTGGGAATAGCATTCAAGCTCGGAACGATGGTGCTTGATATAAGCAAAGACAAAGTCATAACTGCGACAAATCCCGAGGATGGAATGTTCAGGATAGAGGCGCGCGCGATAATACTTGCTATGGGATGCCGTGAACGTTCAAAGGGGGCGCTGAATATTGCAGGCACACGTCCTGCAGGAATATACAGCGCAGGAACCGCTCAGAAATATGTCAATATGAAAGGCTATCTTCCGGGCAAGGAAATCGTTATCCTCGGCTCGGGCGACATAGGGCTGATTATGGCGCGACGTATGACGCTTGAAGGCGCAAAGGTGAAGATGGTATGTGAGCTGATGCCGTTCTCGAGCGGCCTTGCAAGAAATATTGAGCAGTGCCTCAACGATTTTGACATTCCTCTTAAATTATCGCATACAGTGGTTGAAATCCACGGAAAAGAGCGCGTCGAGGGCGTAACGATAGCTCGCGTTGATGAAAACAGAAAGCCGATTGAAGAAACACGCGAATTTGTCCCGTGTGACACACTGTTGCTTTCTGTCGGGCTCATTCCGGAAAATGAGCTTTCTAAGAAAATAGGCGTTAAATTGAGCCCCATAACAGGTGGGGCAGAGGTCGATGAAAAAAGGCAGACCTCAGTTCCGGGGGTGTTCGCCTGCGGAAATGTGCTTCACGTACACGATCTTGTCGATTTCGTTTCTGAAGAGGCTGAGATTGCAGGTCGCGCCGCGGCTGAATATATAATGGAAGAAGTGGCGGAAATGCAGGAATATGTCGAAATAGAAACTGATGGCAGAATTCGCTATACAGTGCCGCAAAAAACGCTTCGCGGCGATGATGTGACAGTGTTTTTCCGCGTGGGAAATGTGGCGCGGAATGTTAAGATAAACGTATACAGCGGTGAGCGGCTTGTTCTTACAAAACGCAAGAGCCGCGTTGCGCCCGGCGAGATGGAGAGTGTTGTGCTGTCGTCTGAGATTCTTGAAAGCGCAAAGAAGCTCAGATTTTGTCTGGAGGAAGAATAAAATGGAGAGAAAGCTTACGTGTATTGTCTGTCCGCTCGGATGTGAGCTGTGTGCAGTGCTTGATGGAAAGTCTGTTGTATCCGTCAGTGGAAACACCTGCCGCAGAGGCGAAAAGTATGCAATAGAGGAATGTACCGATCCGAGAAGAACCGTGACCACAACTGTCAGATGCTCAGACGGCGGCGTTGTTGCTGTGAAAACGGATTGTGCAGTGGCAAAAAAGGATATGGCAGAGTGTATGAAGATTATAAATAATTTCGTTGCCCACTTGCCAATCGCCATCGGAGATATTATAATTAAAGATGTGTTCGGCTCAAACGTTGTTGCAACACAAAATAAGGAGTAAGGAAATATGGTGAGCATAATGGAGTGTATAAGAGAAAATTCCGTTATTGCGGCTGTGCGCAGTATGGAGGATTTCATAAAGGCGACACAATCGGGCGGAAGCATTATTTTTGATCTCAGCCCGGATATTTCCGATGTTGCGAAGAAAACAGAGCTTGCGCATAATGCAGGCAAAAAACTTTTCATACATCTCGATCTTGCAAGCGGCATAGGTAAGGATAAGAGTGGTATTTTGTTCGTGAAAAGCATCGGCGTTGACGGCATTATAAGCACAAGAGTCAATATCATAAAAAGTGCGCGCGATGCAGGTCTGTTCACTGTTCAGCGCTTTTTTGCGGTTGATTCACAATCAGTTGACACGGCGGCAGAGTCGCAGAAGGCATCAAAAGCCGATATGATAGAAATTATGCCGGGTATCGTCCCTAAGGTGATAAGCGGGCTGAAAAATAGTATAAGTGTGCCGATAATTGCAGGTGGGCTCATAGAAACGGAAAAGGAAATCAGCGATGCAATCGATGCAGGAGCCGCGGCTGTATCAACAGGGAAAGCAAAGCTTTGGAGGTAGGCGAATATGCACAATTTGAAAAACAAGAAGTTGTTTCTGCTCGATATGGACGGAACGATCTATCTCGACAACGACCTTTTTGACGGAACGCTCGAGTTTCTTGAACACGTTAAGAAAATAGGCGGAAGATATATATTCCTCACGAACAATTCATCGAAAAGTGTTGATAAATATATAGAGAAGCTCGGGAGTCTCGGAATAGAATCGTGTGAGGATGATTTTCTGACATCAACCAATGCAACGGTGATATACCTTCAAAAACGCAACTACAAAAAGATATATGCATCGGGTACGGCATCTTTCCGTGAGCAGCTGAGTGATGCCGGGCTACCCGTAACGGATACGCTTTCCGATGACATTGATTGCCTTTGTATGGGAAATGACACAGAGCTTACATTCAAAAAGCTTGAGGATGCGTGTATCCTTCTCGGGCGTGGAGTCGATTATATCGCAACAAACCCGGATTGGGTGTGCCCGACGTGGTATGGCTATGTTCCTGATTGCGGAGCTGTGTGTGAGATGCTTTTCCGCGCAACAAAGCGCAGGCCGAAGTTTATCGGAAAGCCGGAGCCGGATATGGCAATTATGGCTATGGAGAAGACGGGCTTCAAACCGGAAGAAACAGCGCTTATGGGCGATAGGTTATATACAGATATAGCCTGCGGACAAAATGCAGGAATTACGACTGTTTTTGTTCTCAGCGGAGAGGGAACACTTGAAGATATCGAAACAAGCGAAGCAAAGCCGAGTTGCATATATTCAAATATCCGTGAGGTATATGAGGACATAAAATAACTGAAAGCTCCTGCAATTTGCAGGAGCTTTTTTTATCATCACTGTGAAGTTGTGTTTTTTGAAAAAATGTTCTTGAATGTATAGATCCAGTTGCAGCTGCTACACGCAGAGCGAAAGGTAAGCCCTGTTATCGGAAAGCAGAGGAGTGGCAGGCTTGCGAGCGTTTTTGCGATAAAATAGGAAATCGCAAATATGATGGCTGTTATAAGCGCAGTATCAAAAAATGTCACGATTTCGGTTATATATTTATAATGCTCAAGAACGGAAATTACAATATTGTGCATCAGATATATAGCAAGCGAGAGCGGAATTACCGGGACATATTTTAAAATGCGGCACTCATAGTCGCAGCTTTGCTTGAAAATGAGGAAAATGCAGGAGGCCAGAAGAATTTCAAAGCCTGCTGATTGGTTCTGAAAGGCCTGGTTATATCCGCCCGTCTGCCGGGTGAGATGATATGTTCCGAAGGTGATGGCAGCCAGCGTTATGCAGGCGCATAAAATAAGCAGCGGCATCGGGATTTTGCGTTCAAGCCTCCCGAGGTAATAGCCGAGAATGAATGTTCCGAGATGCCCTCCGAAGAAGGTGAGCTTGTTTATAATATCGAGATTGAGCAGAGCGTCCAAACTGTCCGGAAGGATTGCCTGTAGTGCAGATCTGAGCGATATCAGCGCTATTATGCAGATAATGAAAATGTGTCCGTTCTTGTCAAGCTTTGAAAGCGCGGCACAGATAATCGGGGAGATGCAATAAAGCGCTATGAGTGTATACATATACCAGAAGTGAACCCATGCAGGCTGTGACAATGAGGAGATAAGCGCCGTATAGAAAGAAGAAAGGGAGAAGTCATCTGCTCTGCATAGCTTCCAGAAAATCGCAATCACGGTGTAAGCGATAAGAGGGACGATGAGATGAGGCAGACGCTTTTTAAAAAGAAGTTTTATATCGAGCGTGCGCTCATCAGACAAAACGAGATATCCCGACATCATAAAAAACAGAGGTACAGCAGTAAATGCAAACGAGGTGAAAAGGTTTATAATATGCCAGTTTGTGTTAAGTGTGCTGCGCAATGGTATGGCCGCAATATGCATATAGACAACGCTGATTGCCGCAATAATGCGAAGATAATCGAAATAATGAATATGCTTTTTCAAAACTGCAGACACCTCCGATATAATCATTGGTAAAATTATACCATAAACATACATACAAAGCAAACCTGAGAGAAAAACAAGCTTGTATCCGCAACGGATACAAGCTTGTTGTAATTTATTTCTGCGTATAATCGAGAATTCTCTTAATGAGAACTGCGACTTCTGCGCGTGTTGTGTTGTCGGTCGGGGCAATTTTGCCGCCCTTTCCGTTTACAAGGCCGCTTGCGATAAGTGCCTTGACTGAGTCCTTTGCATAATCTGCAACGGATGCGAAGTCGGGGTATTCAACATCGCCTGTCCCAAGTTCAACCTCGAGCGCTTGGAGTGCGCGGTATACAATCGTCATCATATCCTGACGTGTGATTGTATTGCGAGGTGCGAACTTATTATCGCCGATGCCGTTGACTAAGCCCGTATTTCTTGCAATCGCAAGTTCATTTGCAAAGTAGTCGCTTTCCGTTACATCTGCAAAGTTCTCTGAGTTCTCGCTTGTCAATTTGAAAGCACGGACAAGGAGAAGCGCGAAATCAGCTCTCGTGATGTTTGCAGCCGGTGAGAAGGTATCCTCACTTGTTCCCTTGATGATTTCCTCATCTGCAAGAGCGTTGATAGCCTCTGCTGCCCAAGCGTGAGCGCCAAGGTCGACAAAGCGAGTGGAAGAAGTGTTGTCTTCGCTTCCTGTTGTTCCCGTATCAGGTGTTGTTGACGGTTTATCGTCGCCGGACGGCGTTGTTGTTCCCGAACCGGAGCCACCTGTACCGCCTGCAGAACCGCCACCGCCTGCGCCTCCGGAGGAACCGCCTGCAGAACCTGTTCCAGCACCTGTGGATGAGCCGGTTCCTGCACCTGTGGTGTTGCCTGAGGATGAACCTCCACCTGTTGTCGAGCCATAGACAGTTACAGTGAAATAAACAGTTGCTTGTCTTCCGTCGCTGTCAGTTGCATCAATTGCGAAGAGATTTTCTCCAAGCTGGCTTGCTGTCGGTTTCCATGTAACAGTTCCGGTTTCAGCATCAAAGCTTGCGCCGCGCGGAAGTGTGCGTGCGGAATAGGAGATATTGCCGCTCTTCGGGGTTGCGTTTACTGTCACGCTTACAGAGCTTCCTGCAGAGGTTGTGAGATCATCGGAAACTTCATCAAAAACAGGAAGGTCGTTTTCTTCATAGGACATCGGAATGGTGACTTTTCTTCCGATTTCTGCATCATAAGAATAGCCAAGTGTTTCTTCGTCAGGGTCAACAAAGCCATCAATAAGGGTTATTTCTCCAAGATCAATCAAAGCGACTGTCGGGCTCTTCATAGTCACACCTTCGATGACAAACGAAGAGTTGCCGCGCTTTGTCGGGTTGCTGATGTTCAGAAGTCTGCCGGAGAGAGTGGTTGCTTCGTCTGCTGTAAGCTCGCGGTCAAGCTCGACCTCAAGCCAGTTGTCAAACGAAAGCTCTTTCTGGAAATTAACTATTGTTCCTGTGATTTCAGCATCAAGATTATCGATGAGCTTTTCGTCAGTGCCGATCATTTCGCCATCGTTGACATAGTTGTATGTGTTGACTCCTTCGGAATTGACGGTCCAGACGCCAACAAATCCTTTGAACTTAAAGACATCGCCGACATTATAGGTCACCTGATTATTCTGTGCGTATACGATATAATCGGTGCGTCCGTCAATGAGCTGTACCTTGATTGCTTTTGCGGAATCATTTTCTCCCGGCTGAACAGCGGATGAAGCATCTACAGTGATTTCGACATTCTCGATGCTCTCAATGTAGCGGTTGCCGTTATAGGGTTCGATAACCGTTGTGAAGAGCGAGGTAAGGTTTTTGCCCTTGCGGCGGATAAGCATATATTCGAGATGATCGATATAGGAGAGGTTGTTTGTTGTTCTCGGCGGCATTGCGTTTGCGAGAGTTACCTCATCTGCGCTGAAGTCATTCAAAGCTGTTATGCGCATACGGTAGTTCTGCTTGCCGTTTCTTGAGAAGCCTCTGAAATCCTCAATGGAATAATCAAACCAGAATTCTTTTTCACCGGGATTCTCTGCTTTATAGATATCATAGAGCCAGGTGTAGCCCTTCGGATATTTCAGAGGAACATTAGCGCTGCTTTCGTTTGTCCACGGGTCATTTCCGAACTGAACATCGGGACCTGCATATGTTCCTGTTTCCTGATGTACAAAGCTCAGGTTTTCTGAGATTATCGGGTCATTTTCGCTCGAAGCGTGGAAGGAATAAATGTGGTCATCGCCGCCGCTTACCTTGAAGAAGTCGATTCCGTATGAAACCTCGCTGTCATAGTCGACCATAACAACGGTTCTGCGATATTCATCGGTTTCAATGTAGACAGGTGTTGCGTCGATGTCCATAACCTTGACACGTGTGTTTGTTGCATCGAAATGGAGCGGCTGCTGGTTGAAATCGAAGAGCAACTGATCCTTTTCGTTTACAACAACGGCGTTATGTGCAAGGGTTGTGTTTGCCCACTGATGTTTGTTGGGGTTAGTTCCGGTGGCTTCCGGATATCCGAGATCTGTCGTGAAGGGGATGCCGTATGATTCGATTCCGAGATTGAGTTTATCGAAGTTTGCGTGGGATACGGCGCCACCGAAATACATCCAGAAGTCGCGCTGCGTGTCGCGGATGACATTTGTGCCTGTGGAATTATAAAGTGTTCCGGATCTCAAAGCACCGAAGCCATAACCTGTGAGCATTGTGCTCTTGTCATAGTTATATTCGCCATGCTCCTCTATGACAGCTTCGATATCCTTACGGAGAGATTCGGGGTTTTCTGTGAATATATCATAGTGGATTGTGGAGAAATCGGAATCACTCATTTTGTAGAAGTGCTGAGCAATTTCGATGTCACCGGTCTGCGCAAAGGCGTTGATCATAACCGCATCGTCGTTTGGAAGCTTTGAATAGTTTGCAGCAGAGCTGCTGTCACCTATCGGCGGAACGCCGCGGCGCGCAACCGTAAGTCCGGGATAGGATTTGATCATTCTGAGGTATTTCGGATGCTCATAGAGATTTATTCCCTCATATCCTTCGTATTCAGCAAGCTTGCTTGCAGCATCGGAAAGGTCGGTGATCCAGATCTTGTTATAGCCCGGAGCGGATTCGTTACCCTGTCCGTCGCGGGAAACAAAGGTGATGAGTTGAGTATTTACACCGCCGCCCATGTTGTAGGTTTCGCCGTCTGATTTGCTCTGCGCGAATATCCAGTCGATCATTTCCTGGGTTTCGGGATATGTGTCGAGAACAACTGCCGTTGTGGCAACTGTTGCCTGAACAAAGCCGAAGTTACCTTTTATCCGTGCATCCTGTGCACCTTTGAAGATTGCTCTGAGGAGGCCGTCTTCACAGTTCTGGCGGATAAGCTCAGGGGTTTCCTTCGTGTTTTCGAAATCATATTTTGCCGCCTTTTCGGAAAGGAACTTGACGACATACGGGTCATCATAGGCAGGGAAGAAGGCGTCATATGCAAGCGCAAGCTTATCTGCAATGAAGTTTTCCCAGATGCTTCCAACAAGCTTTCCTGCAGTATTACCGCCGCTTGAAACATAGAAGATACCGCTTGAGCCCTTGTTGTTTGCAGGGGTGAGATAGGGGATGATTGTATAATCCGGATAGTAGTCGGCAACTCTGTCGAGAAGGATTGCGCCGACTCTGCCATACTTTGCATCGCCTGTGAAGATATATGCGTTTGCGAGGCTTTCAAGCGCATCGTAAACAACTGGAGCTCCTGTTCCGTTCATATACCACAGACCGACATGGTTGTAATAGGAGATGTAGGTGTGAACCTCGGAGAGATTGTTTGAATCATATGTTCTGCCGGTGTCATAGCCCATACCGTCATCAACACCCCAGGTCTTTCCGTCGACCGGATCACCTGTTCTCGGGTCCTTGTTGTATGAATCCTTTGTCGGATCGTAAAGCTCAGGATAGAGAACGTTTACAAGATAACCGTCTTCTCCATTTGCAACGAGCTCTGCGTTTCTTTCGAGTGCGAGCTCACAGCTGAATACACCGTGCTCATCGAGACCAAGCTCGTAGAAGCTTGCAAAGTCGTTTGATGGGAAGAGACGTTTGCATGACTTACACTGAATTTTCCAGGGGTTCGTAAGCGGATCTACATCATAGCCCCATCTTCCGTATTTGTCATAGAGATAATCTCCGCAGTAGCGGCAATAGTGCATATCGGGGTCAGTCTTATATCCGACGCTTGTTGAACGCGGGATTTCCTGACCGGGGATGAGGTTCCAAAGAGTTTCTTCGAGACCGAGATATTTTTCTGCGGCCTGAACTGCAGCAGCTTTTTCGTCCTTTGCCCAGGAATATTTTGTGATGTTTTCGCGTGCTGCAGCGACCTTCTTGTCAGTGTAGAAGCTTCTGCCTGTTTTGCCTTCGCGCACTGAAATAAACGCGCCTGCGCTTGCTTCTGCTCCGTCAAGGGAAACCGTTACTTTGATTTCCGCAGAGCCGAGAGCCACGGGCTTTGCGAATCCGTTTTCGTCAACGGTTATGATATCTTCATCAAGGCTTTCCCATGTGATGGAAGCGTTTGTGAGATCAATATTGGTGTTTCCCGATGCGGATTTTCCGTGTGCCGTGAGCTGGATGCCGTCGGAGTCAAGCGATGTGACGAAGGAGTTGGCAGATATAATAACCTGCCCGAGTGTGCTCGATTCTCCGTTGCTGTCAACAAGCACAGGGATTTCTTTTGTTACGGATATGTCATTTGCTGTTGCGGTTACTGTAACCGTTGTGTTGCCGTCTGCCTTTGCTGTGATAACACCGTTGTCTGAAACGGCAGCGACAGAATCGTCAGCTGATTTATAGGAAAGCGTTATATACGGATCGTTTTTACCAGAGAATGTTTTTTCACCTGAGAAATAGATGAAATCGCTCATAAGAGTCTTTGCGTTCAAAGCAGCCTCACTGCCGGGGGCGAGGTGATAGGAGTTGTCAGCCGTGCTGATTTCTATCGGATGTGTAAAATCAGGCTGTGCTATAAGGCAGAGCTTATAGAGTGTGTGATAATATTTATTGTTCTTTCCGGGTGTCAGTGATTCAAAATAGAATGTGTGAACACCTTTTTTCAGATATAAAGTTCTGAAAGAAGAGAACTTCACTCCGGAGCTGCCATAGTCATGCTGACCGATGAAAAGTTCATCGCAGTATATGTTTGTCAGTCTCGCGTTGGAGCCGCTATAGCTGCTGAAAAGCTTGGGCTGATATATGCCGTCGTTGGGAACATAAACATCTATTGCAAGCTTAAGTCTTGTGCTTGCGGAATACTTTGTTTTTGAATACAGTCCTGTTCCTGCAGTTATTGTTGCATTTGTGGAGGAAGAATGTGATTTTGATGTGTTTATGCACCAGCCGTATTCGTCGATTTTGACGTCTGTAGGAGCGCAGGTGGGCTCATCAAAGTTGATATAAACATCGGTTGCATTGGAAATGTCTCCGATTTCTTCATCTTCGCCACCTTCACCGCCTTCGCTACCTTCGCCACCTTCGCCACCTTCGCCGGACTCACCGCCTTCTCCACCTTCACCGGACTCACCGCCTTCTCCACCTTCGGAGCCTGTATATTCTTTAAGGCGGAAATTGCGGATATATGCTCTTTTTTGAGCATCAGAAGCATCGTTTACGGAAAACATCAGATAATATGTTCCGGCTGTGAGGTCAAGCGATTCAAAGGTATGCGTGTCGGTTTCGGCCCATTCGGATGTTGCGGTTTCGGAATATCCATCGATAGATGCGTTGCCAAGAGGCGTTGCGCCGTCAAGAATCTTCTTTATATCCGTTCCGTTATTTGCATTGTATACAAGACCCAATCCAAGCTGTTCTGCTTCCGATTCGGAAATAAGAAATACTCTGAAGTTTCCGGCCATATTGTGCTTTGCATATGCGACTGACGGAGTATATGTTGCTGTCTTGTCGACAGTAATCTTAAGAAGTGTTCCGTTGTAAGCATAAGATTGGTTGTCGTTCATACGGTAACCATCTGCATATATTGTTCGGGAGGAAAGTTTATAACCTTGAACAAACCACCAGGGAGCTGTGCCTATGGCAGTGTCGGTTGTTGCATTTTCAATGTTGCCTTGCTCAATTCCTTTTGCGGTTGTCGTGAATACATATGTATAATCTACAGGTTCGCCGACAGGCTCATCATTTCCCCCTTCGCCGGAATCGCCGCCTTCGCCTGTTTCGCCATCACCATCACCACCGCCTGCGCTTTTTGTAAGAGTGAAGCTGTTGACGAAGAACATAACCATACCTGTTTTTTTTCCGCAAGCGGCAAGAGCAGCGGCGTTACCGCTGTTTACTGCAAAAGCGAGGTAGTATGTACCTTTTTCACTGAAGTTGATACCGTTTGTAAAAGTATGTGTGGTGTTTGCTCCCGCGTTTGATTCCGTATCAATATAAGTGTTGTCAAGTGCAGTGAGTCCGGAAAGCGAAGAAATCAGAGCGTTGTTATCTTCGTTGAGTGCCTCGGTTGATATTCCGACATTCGCTGCCGTCGCGGCATCAAAAACATATGTGTAGAGATATCCGCCGCGTGCAGCCCGTGTGAATTCTACGGACGGGATATAGGTGCCGGCCTCGGGAATGTCGATTGCAAACAGCATTACACCCTTTGAAGAAGATGGTGCAACGAATTTGAAATTATCGGCAGAGAGAAGCGTTGAGTTATAGGAAGAATAACCTAAAGGAGTATATAAAGCGCCTCCTGATGCCGTCTTGCCGACTACTTCTGTGAAATTCGGTTTATCAGAAAGATTTGAAAAATGTGCTGTTGAGAACTCATAAGTGAGCTCTTCTGCTGATTCTGCTGATGCCGAAAATGCAGGGATCAGCGAAATGAGCATCGCAATAGAGATAACAAGTGATAGTGTGCGCTTCAATTTCATTTGTATTCCTCCTCAAAATTAATATAAATTGAAGTTTCCGCCATAAGAAATATTACATTTTTATTTCATGAGTATTTCTTCTATAAGATTGCGGAGTTTATATACCATATTTTAAAACAAAATCATTGGTATTTCAATAGAAAAAGTTGAGTAATTGGATTTAAATGAAAAATGTGCGTTGTATAATCGGTTTTTTGTTGCATCTGCTTTGACATAAAATATAAAATATGTTAAATTTAAGCTGAAGAAATAAAGGAGGTGAGGTGCATGGATGGAAGGCGACGTGATCCGATGAACCGTCTTTCCGTCGTGGTTACAACAAACTGCGTGCGCAAAAAAGATGGTTATCACTTTCATGATTATACGCAGATATGGTACCTTCTGGCAGGGACGCTGAAAAACAATTTTACAGATCATACTTTTGTGCAGAAGCCGGGTTCATGCTGTGTTGTATTGCCCCACACTTTGCACTCGATTGACACCTCTGAATCGGAGGATACACCGCTTACCGTGTCGATATCGTTCACGGATGAATTTCTTACAGCGCGCGGCTATCGCTTTTTCTCTTATTCACCACACGATGCGCGCTTTGAAGAGCGGATGATACCGGCAGAATGTGAATTTGGTGACGAAAATAAAGAGCAGGTGGATGCGATTGTCAGAAAGATTGTATCAGAATTTTCAAAGCATAAAGAAATGGATTTCGATATTATCGCAGAGCTGATAGTCGAGCTTTTGCGTTTTCTCTGCAAGGAAAAGGGTGTGGAAGCGGATATGCTTCTGGTAAAAGAACGGGCAGAGGCGATTTCCGCAGCCGTCAACTATATACAAGAAAATCTGAAAGAAAAGATCACAATAGATATGCTTTGTTCAAAGGCAGCTATGTCAAGGAGTGTTTTTACAAAAAGCTTTAAAGCGGTAACAGGGATGACTGTTGCGGAATATATTGCATACATGCGGATAAGGCAAGTGCAATACCTTCTTTTGTTTACAGATATGTCGCTGAACGAAATTGCGTCAGAGACAGGTCTGTGCGACAAATCCCATTTGTCCAGAGTGTTCAAAAAGAGGCTTGGAATTTCCCCGCTTGAACATAGAAAACAGAGAAGGGCAGAGGCTCTTCTCAGAGATGCGGCATATAAGAAACGATGGCAATGGCTTGGATAGAAAAATTCCGTAACGCTTTGTGTTGCGGAATTTTTATGTTATGTTCGGATTTCAGGTTATGTTTTGAATGATTGTTCTCCCACCCGAGCCATCTTAGATTAAATCTGAATCAATATGCCGGTTCGATTTTACATATATTTTCTCATTAACATTATGCATAACAAACAGGCAGTCGCATATCGACGACTGCCTGTTACTGTTTTTGTTTGAAAATTTTCTCAACCGGTGATAAAGAGCCTAAGCCTCTTTTATTGATTACTTTTTATAGTGCACGTGCAAAAGCTCATGCGCACGATTGCCGATAACGTTTTCGTAAATTGAAGCGACAACCGGATTTTCATCGGAGGTACGCACACTGAGCAATCTGTCTGCTTCGTAGAGTCCTTTTGCTCTTTCTTTGCGTTCTTCATGCATAACATAGGGCTGTCCTGCGCCGTTTATGCAACCGCCCGGGCAAGCCATAATCTCGATGAAGTCAAAATGTTCGCCGCTCGTCACACGTTTGAGGACGCTTTCTGCATTTGCGAGACCGCTGACAACTGCGATGCGGAGAGTCTTTTCACCGTATTCAAGGTCAAATTCCTTGATGCCTTCCATACCGCGCTGACCTTTGTTTGCGACGGAGAGGAGAGCTGCACGTGTCTTTGTTGCGGCGACACGGCGGAGAACAGCTTCCGTAACACCGCCGGTAACACCGAAGATAACGCCGGCACCGGAAATCGTTCCGAAAGGCATATCGACTGCTTCCGGCTCGATGGATTCAAAGTCGATTCCAGACTCCTTGATCATTCGGATAAGGCCGTTTGTTGTGATGACTGCATCAACATCGGGGCATTCGTCTGTTGTGAATTCTTCACGAGTTGCTTCGGATTTTTTTGCCGTGCAAGGCATAATTGCAACGTGGAAGGTCTTTTCGCCGTTCTGCTTTGCACGATCCTTGAGAAGTGCTGCAAGCATCTGCATCGGAGACTTGCAGGAGGAAACATTCTCCATAAGCTCTGGGTGCTTGTTTTCACAATACTTGACCCAACCCGGGCAGCAGGAGGTGATGAGCGGAAGATTTTCTCCGCTTTCAAGACGCTCAAGAAATTCGTTTGATTCTTCGATGACCGTGAGATCTGCGCTGAGTGAGGTGTCATAAACCTCATCAAAGCCCATAAGGCGAAGTGCGGCAATGATTTTGCCCATAACATTTTCGCCTTCACGGACTCCGAGCTCACGACCGACCGCAACACGAACTGCAGGAGCAATCTGAACAGTTGTCTTGATTTCGGGATTATCAACTGCTTTCCATACGGGTGCGATGTGATTTTTGACTACAAGAGCACCTGTCGGGCAGACGGCAACACACTGACCGCAACCTACGCAGGGAGACTCGGCAAGCGGCTTTCCGAAAGCCGTGCTGATGCTCATTTTTGAGCCGCGGAATGCAAAGTCGATTGCACCGACGTTCTGAACCTCATGGCACATTCTTACACAGTCACCGCAGAGAATGCATTTTGAAGGATCGCTGGTTATCGAATCGGAGGATTCGTCCTTCGGTCTTGCGTTGTGTGAGGTGTTCGGGAAGCGGACACCGTCAATGTTATATCGCATTGCAAGATCCTGGAGCTTGCAACGGAGGTTATTTTTACAGGTTGTACAATCGTTGCAATGGTTTGCAATGATAAGCTCGAGGATGTTGCGACGATAGCGGCGGAGCCTTTCGGTGTTTGTTCTGATTTTCATACCTGCGCGCGGAGGTGTTGAGCAAGCCGCATCAAGACCGCCCCATTCGTTTTCGACCATACACATACGGCAGGCACCGTAGACGGAAAGGTCGGAATGATAGCAGAAGGTAGGAAGCTTTATGCCTGCTTTTCTGATAACTTCAAGAAGGTTTTTCTCACCCTCTATAGGCACCGGAATGCCGTCAACTGTGATATATTCTTTATTCGACATATTCTTAAGCCTCCTTTATAGCCTTAAACGGGCAAGCACCAAGGCAGCTGCCGCAACGGATACACTTTGAAAGATCGATTGTAAACGGCTCTTTGATCTTACCGGAAATTGCATCAACCGGGCACTGACGTGCACACTTGGAGCAGCCCTTGCAGAGCTCGGGGTCGATGTATATTTTCTTGAGTTTCTGACAAGCTCCTGCGGGGCAACGCTTTTCATATATATGAGCTTCGTATTCCTCACGGAAGTTCTTGATCGTACTGATAATCGGGTTAGGTGCGGATTTGCCGAGACCGCAGAGAGCTGTATTGACAATGGTATCTGCAAGCTCTTCAAGAAGCTCGATATCTCCGTCACGTCCTTCACCTGCAACAATGCGCTCGAGAATTTCAAGCATACGCTTCGTGCCTTCGCGGCAGGGAACACACTTTCCGCAGGATTCATTCTGGGTGAAGTTCATAAAGAAGCGTGCGACCTCAACCATACAGGTTTTATCATCCATAACAACGAGTCCGCCCGAACCGATCATTGCACCGACGCCTTTGAGTGTGTCAAAGTCGAGAGGGAGATCGAGATGCTCACGTGTTAAGCATGCGCCGCTCGGACCACCGATCTGAACTGCCTTGAACTCGGCACCGTCGCGCATACCACCGCCGATATCGAAGATGATTTCGCGGAGTGTCGTTCCCATCGGAACTTCAATAAGACCCGTGTTCATAATATTACCCGTAAGTGCAAATGCCTTTGTTCCCGGGCTCTTTTCCGTTCCGATACCGAGATACCAATCGGCACCGTTTAAAATGATAAGCGGAACATTGGCAAATGTTTCAACATTGTTGAGAACTGTGGGTTTGTCAAAGAGTCCGTGCTCTGTTGTGCGCGGAGGCTTGACTCGCGGGAACCCACGCTTGCCCTCGATTGATGCGGTGAGTGCACTGCCTTCACCGCAGACAAATGCGCCTGCACCGCGGCTTATATGTAATTTGAATGAGAATTCCGACCCGAGAATGTTATCTCCGAGAATACCAAGCTCCTCTGCCTGTGCGATAGCAGTGCGGAGGCGCTCAACTGCGAGGGGATACTCGGCGCGGACATAGATATAACCCTCGCTTGCACCGGTTGCGATGCCTGCGATAATCATGCCTTCGATCATTCTATGCGGGTCTCCGCCCATAATGCTTCCGTCCATAAATGCGCCGGGGTCACCTTCGTCACCATTACAAACCACGTATTTCTGTGGGGTATTCTGGCGGCGAACCTGCTCCCATTTGCGACCGGCAGGGAAGCCGCCGCCTCCGCGGCCACGGAGATTTGATTTTTTAATCTCATCCGTTATGGCTTCGGGAGACATCTCAAAAAGCGCTTTTTCCAAAGCGGAATATCCGCCGACGGCGATATATTCGCGAATGGAATCGGCATTGATTGTGCCACACTGGTCAAGAACGATATGTGTTTGGTTTTTGTAAAACGGGATATCGCTGTTTTTCTTATATGTATTGCAACCGCATTTGCATGCAAGACGGTCGATGTGCTCGCCGCCGATGATGGTCTTTTCGACGATTTCCTCACAATCGGAGAGCTGAACCTTTGTATATAACCAACCCTCGGGATCTATGCGGAGAAGAGGACCGATCTCACAGTAACCGTGACAACCGCTTTTCTTAAGGTAGATTGCATCTCCGTGGGGGTCGACCTCGAGATCAACTGCAACGGAGAGACCGCGCTCGCTGAGAAGCTCCTTCAATCTGTCATATATCTTCATGGAGCCGCCTGCAACGCAACCTGTACCGGCACAGACGATGAGTCTTCTCGACTGAGCGGCATATGCCTTTGCATACTCTTCACGGAGTGCGGAAAGTTCGCTTCTTGATTTAAGCATTTGCAAGTTCCTCCTTAAGCTTTTGGATGAGGCTGGATGCCTTATCGGGTGTCATTGCGGAATAGACATCGTCGTTTACCATAATGACGGGTGCAAGACCACACGCGCCGAGACACGAAACGGTTTCTACGGTAAAGCCAAGGTCGTCGGTTGTGTGCTTGTCCGCACTGAGCCCAAGCTCCTCGCGAAAACGCTCAAGAATCGGAAGCGAGTGGCGGACGTGACAAGCTGTGCCGTCACATATTTTTATAACATATTTGCCCTTTGGCTCGAGTGAGAAGTTTTCATAGAACGTTGCAACACTATAGATTCTTGCTTCGCTCATATCAAGCTTTTCGGAAAGATAAGGAAATACTTCTTGAGGAAGATAACGGTAATGTTCCTGGATTTCCTGCAAAATAGCAATGACTGCTTGCTGCTTGTAACCATGTGCGTCGAGAATTTTGTCTGCAACAGAAAAGTCAAAATTGTTATTCATAATATCGCTCCTTTTTTATTATTTCTTAACTGCCTTTTGAATAAGCGGTACGGCGATAAATGCAATAACGCCGCCGCAAAGTGCCGTGAAAAGCTGTGTCGTTCCGAACATTGCGGCAAGTTTTGTCGCCTGAGGTGCCGGAACGGAAACCAATGGAAGCACGAGCTTGACGACACCAACCGTGAGTACCGCATATTTAAGTCCTGCGGCGACGATAATCGACACAATCCAACAGAAAATCTCCTTTAATGTGCGGCTCATAATAAATGCATATACGCCAACAAGTGTCGCATTTCCGAGCGCAACAACAGGAAGAATTGGGTAAATCGGTCCGATACCGAAAAGCTTTGCAAAAAACGGGGAAAGAAGCGCAATAACAAGCCCACTCTTCCAACCGACAAGAAGCGTTGCCGCAACAAGCACGAAGTTTACAAGGCTTCCTGTAACCATTTGCCCCAAGCTTGCCGACATCCCCTGGAAAATAATGAGCAATGCGAGGAAAGCTGCTGTCAATACCATAAATCTTACATTTTGATTTTTCATATCTGATTTTCACCCTTTAATTGTCTTTCATCATACAGAAAGGAGTATTTTGCTAAAACAGCACCGACTATGTCGGTGCTGTTTTTTGGTGCCGGCGGTGGGACTTGAACCCACACGGTGTTGCCACCAACGGATTTTGAGTCCGTCACGTCTGCCATTCCATCACGCCGGCATTGAACTTTTATATTATACATCATCTGTTTTGATTTTACAAGTGTAAATTGTAATTATTTTGAAATGTCTGTTCTCTTGACTTCGACAAAATACTGTGGCATAATAAAATATACAAAAATGAAAAGAGGTGTTTCGCACGGAGGAGAAGAAGATACGTCGCGTGGCAGAAAACCGAAAAGCGCGTCATGACTATATCATCGTTGATTCGTTTGAAGCTGGCATTGCTTTGTGCGGAACAGAGGTAAAATCATTGCGGCAGGGTGCATGTAATCTCAAAGATTCATTCTGTTCGGTAAAAGATGGGGAACTTATAGTTCACGGAATGCATATCAGCCCATATGAAAAGGGCAATATTTTCAATAGGGATCCAATGCGCAAGCGCAAACTTCTTATGCATAAGGCGGAAATAAGAAGGCTTGCTGCCGCGCAGGCGCAGGATGGCTACACAATAGTTCCGCTATCTGTCTATTTCAAGGGCTCGTTTGTCAAGATACAGGTAGCGCTTGCAAAGGGTAAGAAGATTCATGATAAGCGTGAGGCAGCGGCAACTCGTGATGCAAAACGCGAAATGGACAGAGCTCTCAAAGAGCAAAGACGTTAAAGGGGGTAGCGGCGATGATTTGTGAGACAATATTTTTGAAGGATGTTTTTGACGGCATCAAAACAGATGCCACGCTGACAACCTATGTTCGCTCGACTTCCAGAGCTATCGAACCCGATCGCAAACGCGCATCAGTTCTCATCTGCCCCGGCGGCGGATACGGTATGGTCAGTGACCGTGAAAACGAACCTATAGCACTTGCATTTGTCGCACTCGGTTACAACGCATTTGTCCTTCGTTATTCAACAGCTGATTTAAATGATGCAAGATACCCGACTCAGCTTCTCGAATCAAGCGCGGCTCTTGCATATATCAGAAGAAATTGCGAAAAATATCACGTGAAGTCTGATTCAATCGCTGTCTGTGGCTTTTCTGCAGGCGGACATATGGCAGCAATGCTCGGAACGCTTTGGAACGAGAGTATTGTAACAGAATCTCTTGACATTGAGCTCGGGGAAAACAGACCCGACGGTATGATTCTCGCATATCCTGTAATCACAAGCGGTGAGTTTGCACATCGCGGTTCGTTCAACAACCTTATAGGCGAGCATAAGAGCGAGGAGCTTCTTTATAAGCTTTCTCTTGAAAATTCAGTAGGGGAGCATACCCCTCCGGCATTCATATGGCATACATTGACCGACCAAAGTGTTCCGGTTGAAAATTCATTTTTGTTTGCAAACGCTATGAAAAAGGCAAATATTCCGTTTGAATTGCATATCTATCCTGATGGGCCACACGGGCTCTCGCTCGGCACTCGCGAAACAATTTCCAGTGCTACCGACAGATTCAATCCGCATGTATCATCGTGGATAGAGCTCTGCAACAGATGGATTGCGAAGTTTATTGATAAATAGGGGGGCGTAAAGGTTTCGACGGGGATGTTGAAGCACGGATAGCGGGCAGAGGCGCAGAGCCGCTTTAAAATCTGCAGATTTAATTTTTATAAATTAAATAACAACAATAAACTTATTGCTGCTTAATTAATCAGCAGCCATCTTCCCCGGGAGGACCACGGCCCGGGAGTAAGGTGTCACACAGTGGTGAACGTGACCGCGCAAAGCTTTGAGTGCGGCATGTAAAATGAAGCTACTGAATCCGAAAGCTTGCCTGCCGGCGCTCGGATGAGGGAATTTAAATGACAGGCTGCGCCCGGAGAAGTCTATGTGAATTCATTTTCGGACGGGGGTTCGACTCCCCCCGCCTCCACCAAAACGAAAGCGTACCAGCCGTAGGTTGGTGCGCTTTTTGCACATTTAGTGTGTGATATATTTGCGCAAACAGAAACACAGGATGGGAGATTGTTCTTCTCTCATCCTGTGTTTTTGCTTTTGTTTACTTTGTGTAGTCTAAAATTCGCTTAATCAGCACTGCAACTTCTGCACGTGTTGTGTAGTCGGTCGGGGCGATTTTGCCGCTCTTTCCGTTTACCAGACCTGCGTTGACAAGTGCAGAGACTGCTTCACGGGCATAGTCGGAGACAGTGTCTAAGTCGGGAGCTGACACCTCATCCGTCGCCTTCGGCGCCACCTTCCCCTCAAGGGGAAGGCTAAAAAGGAAGTGATTTTTATGCCCGACCCGAAAATTTATC
>JAFSIZ010000003.1 GCA_017439555.1 Oscillospiraceae bacterium
TATTGAATTCGGTGTGGATGCTCCTACGGCACTGTCATATTCTTATCCGCACATCAAGCTTCCGGGCGGCACAGTTCAGCGCTATAACGGAACAGAATTTGACTCAATGATACATAAGGACACAAAAGAATTCTATGTTGTGCTTGAGGTTACTGCAGTGGCAGACGGCATCGATACCCTCAAGGTAAAGGGCTACAGAAAGGACTCAACAGACGTAGGCTTTCTTAAAACCGTTACAGGTGAAATAAGCGATAAGAAGGTTACATATATCGGCGCAGGCTTTGACTACTGTGCAAGCTATACCAAAAAGAATGGTGTTACAAGACTAAACGGCGTTAAGGTTGAGTACGACAACCCGCATCTTGCGGAAAAAATTGAAGCTGCGAAAAGTGCTCAGGCAACTGAAGCGGATATAGTAGCAGGCTTTAATGCTCTTGCAGACTATGATGGTGCAGACAAGCAGGATCTTATTGATGCCATAAAGGCAAATGCAACAACACCATTTGACATATCAATTTATAACAATTTTGCTACAGACAATTACGAAATATATGCAAATATATGGTAATTTAATACTTTATCTGTTATGAGCAAAAAAGAAACAGGCAAGTCAAGGGTAAATACACGAGCTGCGCTCGCCCTTGACAAGCCTGTTCTTTTTTGCAATATGTCAGTTAAGGGGATTTAAGCCGAAAAACGGACTTGAAATCCCCTTTTTCAAAAAGTGTTGATTTTTAGATTTTGTGGAACGATAGAACCCCATTTTTGAGGTTTTGAATATAAAACCATTACCTTGTAAGTTTCAGACTTTGAAAACCGCTAAAATAGGGCGCTTTTCAACCTCTATTGCGTGACATTTTACCCCATATATGAGAAAAAGCACATCACACTATAAAATGTGATATGCTTAACTCTCTGCACCTGCTTGACAGACCGTCAATACTTATACTGTTTTATTGAGGACTGTCATTTGACCTGCTTTTTGTTATGTCAAGTCTTGTATTTTGCGGCGTTTTGTGGTATTAAATATATAATAAAACAAAAGTGAGGAAGCTTGTTATGAAGAAAATCAGATGGGGAATAGTCGGTCCCGGTGAAATTGCAAATAAGTTTGCAAAGGCGATAAAAAATGTCAAAGAAGCTTCTCTTGTTGCGGTGGCGTCGCGCTCGGAAGACAAAGGCAAAGCCTTTGCCGAAAAATACGACATAGAAAAGGTGTTTTGCGGTTATGAGGCAATGGCAGAGTCGGATGCAGTCGATGCAGTGTATATCGCAACTCCGCATCCTTTCCACAAGCCGTGCGCAGAGCTTTTTTTGAATTTTGGAAAGCATGTCCTTTGTGAAAAACCGATTTGTGTCAATGCAAAAGAAGCGGAAGCTCTTTCAATATGCGCCGGGAAAAACAATGTGTTTCTTATGGAAGCAATGTGGACTCGCTTTATTCCATCAATCATAAAAGTGCAGGAAATTGTGCGTAGCGGTGTCATAGGTGAAGTTCGCGGAATTGATGCATCATTCTGTTATGCCTCGAGCATTGAAGAGGAAGCGAAGCTTTTTCAAAATGATATGGCAGGCGGCTCGCTTCTGGATGTGGGCGTATATGGGCTCCATTTTGTTTCTCTATTTCTCGGAAACAATCCAATATCCGTCAGCGCAGAAGCAATTGTTGAGGATGGGTGCGATTGCATAACAAATGTCTTGCTCCGATATGAAAGAGGAGCGATAGCATCCGTATCCTCTGCAACAAAGCTTCAAAAGCCTGCGGATGCATATATTTACGGAACAAAAGGACATATATATCTGCCGCATTTCTATGGAGCACAGGAATTTTTTGTAAGATGCGGCGAAGAAGAAACAAAAATAACCGCGCCGAGCCTTGGTGACGGTTTTGAAGAAGAAATAATTGAAGCTTGCAGTTGCATCGAGCATGGAAAGCTTGAAAGCAAAATGCTGCCACACGCCGAAAGCATTGCAATGCTCAGGCTTATGGATAATATAAGAGAAAAAATCGGAGTGAAATATCCGTTTGACTAAAAGGTGGATTTATGCAGAATATATTGATTGAAACGCTCGCAAGAGCGGAATATATAGCACCCGTGCTTCGCAATGCAAAGCAGCTTGGCGTGCGCCAATATCTCGGATTTGAAACAAAGCTTGCCCCATATAAGCTGCTGGACGCGGAGGGAATGCACCATGCAAGGGTCATCCTTACGAAAAACGGACGTATATCGCAGCTTGAGGTAGAACGCTATGCGAAGGATGAAGCTTGCTTCTGTAATATGCTCGGTATTGCATATTATATGCCATTCGTAGAGCTTCAAGGGCTTCTTTCCGCTCTCACAAGGATTTTCAAAGAGGGGAGCACTGTTGTTATTGACAGACCGGATTCAACATCGTTTGAAGAGATGGAAAAGTTGCTTGAGAAAAACGGGTTTCTCATATTTGAATATATAAAGTCAGATGAAATACAGGCGCGCTTTCTCGATCGCTACAACAGAGGTGAACATAAGTTTGCACCTGTCAGTAATTTGAATTTCTACACGGTCGTGAAGAAGGGATAATTTTATGAAGAGAACGTTTTTTACGGAAGAAAAGCTCAAAAACATAAAAAGAAATATTGAGAACTTTGATTGGGCAAAAGAGCAAAAGGAAGATATTATCAGAAATGCGGAAATGTACCTTTCTCTCGGTGCGGAAAACCTTATGCTGACGATACCTCCTCAGGAGCTTTTTCGAAGCTTTGCAGTCAATCAGAAGCGCGGTTGCCCGAATTGCGGAACGGAAATGCTTACACATGGCCGCTGGGGCTGGGAGATTGACTATATCAACAACCCGTGGAAGATCAGATGCCCGAATTGCGGAAAAGTGTATCCGTCAAACGATTTTGGAAAATTCCATGAAAGCGGACTTGATGAACACGGTTTATTCTCGTATGATTGTGCTGACAGAACGCTTCTTGTAAACGAGCTTTATCCCGAAATGGGAGAAGGATACGCAGTTGATGATGGGCGTGGCTGGCTTTTTGACGAGAGCGACCCGAAAGAAGGAAGATTCACCTTTATTCCATATTATATACTCCATTGCTTCTGGCCGATAGAAAAGCCTCGGGCTTCGGCGCTTGGAACGATGGCGATAAAGACACTGGCTGAAGCCTATATGATAACCGAAGATAAGAAATATGCTTACCCGGCAGCTGCGATGTATTACCGTATGGCACTCATATATCCGACACTTGATGCATCAGAATGCAAATGGGAGGAAGGTTTCAAGCTTGCCCACGGACACACAAAAATCGGAAGAGCTGGAGGGTGCATATGGGATGTCGAGCTTATGAACGAGGCGGTTGAGTGGTATGATATGCTAAAGCCCTGCTTCGATGATGAGTTTGCATCATATCTCGCGGAAAATCCGCGTCTTTACATAGGTGACAGGCCGGAATCCGGAAAAGAAATAAGAGAAGCAATTGAGAAAAATATGCTTCTTCAGATATATCCGGATATGCGCTTGTATGTGCTTCATTGCAATCCCGGCTTTCCACACGAGATGCTTCTCAAGACGGCAAAGGTGCTCGGACGAGATGATCTTTTTGAAGAATATGCAAAATATTTGTTTGAATATGTAAACAGAGACTGGGATCACCCTATAAATTATGACCTTGAATCACTTATTCTGACACAGATGAACCGTGACGGTTTTGCAGGTGAGGTATCACCGAGCTACAACGAAATGTGGACTCTCGGATTTATTCAGGTAGCGGAAATCTTAAAGGGCCATCCGAAATATGATTTATATAAGAACATCAACTTCCGAAAGCTCGGGAATATGGTGGTGAACTATATAACGGCGGATAAGTTTACGTTAAAGCTTGCCGATATGCCTGGGTGCGGAAAGCCTGAAATCCGGATAACACCCGATGAGCAAGTGAAATTCTTCCTTGAAACGGAAAACCCGAGAATAGCAGAGCTCCTTGTAAAGGTCTGTGGAGACGGCGCGATTTGCAGGGATTGGTATATCGATTGCGCGGCGGCAGACGCAAGAATTCGCGGAGCTGCAAAAAAAGAATTCAGATCCGAAAGCAGGCTCTTTCCTTGCTTCGGGCTTGCAATGTTTGAATCACATCCGAGAGAAAAGGATGCGGAAAGTGTCGGAATTTATTTCGGCTCAAATCAGGGGCACGGTCACCGCGACACGATGAATATCTATCTCCACGGCTTCGGAATTGATATGATGCCGGATCTCGGTGAACCGAGCTTCAAGGACAAGAACCCAGAGCGCTATCGCTGGTCTTCCAATGCAATATCGCATAACACTGTGACGGTAAAGCAGGAAAAGCCGTTTGAAAAGGAGCTTGATTATCAGGCGTACCCCGATTTTTTGAATGCGATTTCTGGCGGGCAGATAAATCATTATTTCACTGACGGTGCGGTTTCTCTTGTTGATGTGCAAGCTGCAAAGCTTTACAACAAACTCTTCGGGCGAATGCTTGTCGTTGTGGATATAGATGAGAAAAGCCGCTATATTATCGATCTGTTCCGCGTCGGAGAGGGTGAAAAACACATAAGCTACCATGCAATCGGAACGGAAACCGAGGTTTCGGGCGCGGAATTCATTCCGCAAGCCAAAGGAACATATGCAGGTGAAAGCATTCCTTATGCCGATACGGAATATACAAGATGCTGGTATGACGGCTTCAATTATCTGACCGACGTTTCGCGTTGCAAGAATCCAAAGAGCTTCACTGTGGATTGGAAATGCGAGGATAACTGGAACGTGTGGAAAGAGCCGCGCGATGTGCATCTGAAGCTTCATATGCTTGCAGGTTTTGATGAAGCGGCGCTGTGTACGGGTGAGCCACCAAAGGCTCATGCAGGAAACCCGAAGGAGATGAGATATCTCGTTGCCAAGAAAAGCGGAGCTTCGACTGAGTTTGTTTCGGTCATTGAGCCGTATGAGAATGAAAGTTTCATATCCTCATGCACAGTCAGCCAAAGCTCCGGCGTGACGGAAATATCCGTTATTCATAAAAACGGAAGAGAAGACAGCGTTATCATAAATAGAAATGGTGCGTCAGCTTCGTTTTTGTCGGTTGAATGCAGAAAAAGTTCCGAGGTGCTATATCAGAATGAATATGGGGAAAAGATAATTAGTGGAAAGGTTGTTAGCTTTACGGATGTTTTGGCTGACAAAAACGAAATTACGGTTGAGCTTTCCGAAAAAATTGATGCATCCGTTCTTTCGGGAAGGTTTATAAACATTGAAACCGAATATGAACCGAATGCATTCTATGAAATAAAGTCCGCAACAGTATCGGATGACGGAAAATATGTTCTGGATGTCGGTGATTGTACCTGCGTGACGGGGTATATTGACCGTGACGATAAAAGCAGGGGTTACACATACTCGTTCGAAAAAGGCGCAGACCTCATGATTGTGGTATGATAAAAATGCGAAAGGGAGATTAATTATGAAAATCAGAAAGTTTCAGATTCCGAAAACGCGCGACCCCTTTATAAATTCGCTTCTCATCAAAGCCGGCAAGGATCCGATAAGCGGCGAAGAAAGATTCTGGATATCAACATGGAATGCCAATGTCGGCTGTATCGGAGCACTTGTGACAGAAAACGGCGACAGCAGGATTTACCGCTTTGAAAAACCGGGCAAAGGGTTTATATGTTGCGGTGCATACAGTGCTTGTATGACGGATAACGATACCATATGGATGATGGGAGACCTTGCAGGTTTTGTAAGATTGACTCTTTCAACGGGTGAATATGAAATATACGAAACAGGTGCGCCGCTTTTTTCAATGATGTGCACAGATGCAATGCAATATGATGAAAAAAGCGGAAAGATTATGGCAATAGCTTTCGGCGATGAGGGAATGAAGGCTGTGTCGTATGATACAGTCAACAAGAAAACCGTAAAAATATATGACTTTTCTTCAGGTGTGACTTGCTGCAAGGGAAGCTTTGCAAACGGAGACGGAACATACACGTTCCGCTTTGTTGTAACAGAGCCATCGCTGTATAAATGGGATCCGCAGAATGAAACACTCGAGAAAAAGGTGGATATCTGCGATTATGAATGTCACGGCGAAGCAATCCGCGACGAAGCAGCTCGCGTATATATTCCGTATTCGGGATGGCTTACAACATCTGACTACAGTTTTTGGAAAGAAAACCTTCCGGAGATCGAGAAAAATTGGTTTGCAAAGCAAGGGGAATTTGTATACGGCTATTCTGCGAATGAGTGTGGAAATGATTTCTATAAATGGGACATCGAAAGCGGAAAGGTCGAGAAATTCTTTTTTGCGCGAGATTACGGAGAGAGCAATATAACAAGTGACGGGCATATCCTCAATGTCTCCGTTGCAGGTGAGCTCTGCAAATTCACAAGCGACGGAAAAGAAGTATTTTCAAAAATGCTTGATTCAGACTCGCAGACGGTTGTCGATTGCATAATAAAGGTGGATGAGAAAACAATCATTGGAACGCCTTTCATAACACAGCGCTTCTGGATTATGGATACCGAAACGGGAAATGGCTTTGATGCAGGCCGCGCGACACCTGGAGTCGGTGAGGTGCTCAGATGCTGGAACATCAGAGATAAGATATATCTGGCATCATATAACGAAGGATATCTTGCGGAGTTTGACCCGAAGAAGAAAATTGAATTCCCGCAAAATCCGAGAATTGTTGCCAAAGCTCACGCAATGCGCCCCGTTGCAGATGCAAGAAAAGGCGACGTGCTCTATTATGCGTGCACGAATAAATACGGCAAGCTTGGTTGTACATTGACAAAGTATAATGTTATTAGCGGAGAGACGGTTCATGTCGAAGATCCGATGTTTGCACAGCATATCCTTTCGCTCCATTATTGCGAAAGCTCCGATGAGCTTCTTGCAGGAACGACATACATATCGGATTGCTCAAAAACACCGATGAAAAGCGATGAGTGCTATTTGCTCATACTCGACCCCGAAACAATGGAGATAAAGAGCAAAATAAAAGCTCCCAAAGGCTGCAGTCGCGCATCGGTATACGGAAATATAGATGAGTCAAGCGCTCTCATCTCGTTCACGATGGAAAACGGAACGCTTCTCGGTGCGTGGAATATTGCGGACGGAAGCATAAAAATCTTTGAAGAAACAATGGAGACCTTCGGCGCGTGCATCAGGCCGACCTATTTCCTCGAAATAAAGATTATGAAGTTTATGGATGAAGCAGGACTTTTCCTTATGAAGACCGAGGATTCCGTCATTCTTTGCAGAGCAACGAGGGGCGGAATAAAGTTAGAGAAGACGATCTTTGATGATAAAGATATCTATATGTTCTCACAAAGCGGAGAAAGCATATATGCAGTGACACCCACTGAAATTTACATTGCAGATGATATAAAAGAAGTCGGACAGTGAGAAAAATGTTGAAACACGGGCTGATTTGTGATAAAATATATCAGTATATGTTTAATTTGGGAGAGTGTGAACTTTGCGAATGAGAAAAAAGCCGAACCTCGATAAAAGGCTTGCAAAATGCGAGGTAATAATGCCGTCATCGCCCGAGGCTTTGCGCGGCAAATGGAAAGAGAGCTTCGGCTTCGATAAGATATGCATTGAGATAGGCTGCGGCAAAGGCAGATTCATAACCGAAACCGCAAAAAAAGAACCGGACACGTTTTTTATCGGAATTGAACGTGAACCGGGCGCGCTTGTTATGGCGATGGAAAAAGCCATGGAGCAGGAAATCGGAAATGTGCGTTTTCTCGATATAGACGCCGCGCGGCTTTGTGAGATTTTTAAAGAGGGTGAGATAGACGGAATCTATCTCAATTTCAGCGATCCGTGGCCGAGAAAGAAGCAGGCGAAAAGAAGATTGACTCATCGCGATTTTCTTGCAAAATATGATACAGTGCTCGGAAAAGACGGTTTTATCTTCTTTAAAACGGACAACACAAAACTGTTTGAATTTTCGCTCAATGAGCTTGCGGAATACGGACTCCGCATGCGCAACATAACCTTTGATCTTGCATCCTGTGATATAGATAATGTTGTTACGGAATATGAAGAACGCTTTATGGAGCAGGGAATGAATATATATAGGGTAGAAGCCTATAAATGAGGTGTAATGCTTGAAGAATCTGCTTAAAAGATTTGAAGAAGAGCTTTCGACTTATTCAAAAACGCAAAAGCTGATAGCCGGATATATCCTGAGTAACTATGATAAGGCTGCGTTTATGACGGCCGGCAAAATTGCTGCGGCAACAGGGGCGAGTGAGTCGACTGTTGTGCGTTTTGCCGCAGAGCTTGGATATGACGGATATCCTGCAATGCAGCGCGATCTGCAGGACATAATAAAGAATAAGCTGAATGCAATGCAGCGCATCGATATAACGGGGGGTAAGCTCCGCGCAGATGCGGTCGGCGGAGTGCTTCGTGCAGATGCCGAAAATATAATTGCGACAATTGACAGCATCGACCGCGATGAATTCAACAAGGTGTGTGAATGCATCCTGTCTGCAAAGAGCATATATATAATCGGAGTGCGTGCATCAAGTGCGCTGGCGCAGTTTCTTGGCTTCTATTTGAACCTTATATTTCCTAATGTCCATATTATAAGCACGATAAGTGTGAGTGAGGTTTTTGAACAGATTCTAAGGATTTCTGAGGAAGACGTTTTTATAGGCGTAAGCTTTCCGCGATATTCAAAACGTACACTGAACGCGATGAAATTCGCCAAAAGCCGTGGGGCAAAAGTCGTTGCGCTGACTGATACGGAAAGCTCGCCCTTGTGCAAATATGCAGACTATAAGATGACGGCGCGAAGCGGAATGGTTTCCTTTGCCGATTCTCTCGTTGCACCTCTGTCACTTATAAACGCTCTTATAGCAACTCTCAGTATAAAGAAAGAGGGGGAAGTCGTGGAATCGCTTTCAAATCTTGAAAGGATATGGGACGAATACGACGTATACGAGAAAGCTGACAATGAGTAGAAAAATAATTATAATCGGAGCGGGCGCTGCAGGGCTTTTCGCAGCAGGTGTCGCGGCACATAACGGCGCTGATGTCATCGTGTTTGAAAAGAATGCTGCTCCCGGAAAAAAACTGAATATCACAGGCAAAGGGCGGTGCAATATAACAAACAATTGCGATTTTCAGGAGCTTATTGTCAACCTTCCAAAAAATGCGCGGTTTATGTATAGCTCGTTTTCTGCCTTTTCGCCGCAGGATATGATGGCGTTTCTTGAGGAGCTGGGAGTTCCGCTCAAAACCGAGCGCGGCTATCGGGTTTTTCCTGAATCAGATCGTGCCCGCGATGTAACGGAAGCTTTGGTGCGATATTTGAAAAGTGGCGGAGCGCATATTGAGCAGGCGGAGGTAACGGGAATCCTCACAGAACCAGGTTCGGTGTGCGGTGTTGTGGCAAATGGGCGTGAATACCGTTGTGATGCAGTTATTGTCGCAACAGGCGGCGTGTCTTATCCGCTGACGGGCTCAACGGGCGACGGTTATGAATTTGCAAAAAGCTGCGGACATAAGGTCGTTGAGCCTCAAGGCTCGCTGGTGCCGCTTGTGGCAGAGGAAAAGCTTTGTCGCAGCGCACAGGGGCTGACGCTCAAAAACGTGACGCTCACAGCATATAATCAAAAAGGAAATGTTTTGTTTTCTGAGCTTGGTGAGATGCTGTTTGCACATTTTGGCATAACAGGGCCGCTGGTTTTGTCCGCAAGTGCGCATATGCGGGATTTTGGAAATGAGAAATATCATGTGTGCATAGATTTAAAGCCGGGGCTTTCTGCTGAAAAGCTCGAGGAGCGCCTGCTTCGCGATATTGAAGAAAAGAAAAACAAAGATATGCACAATCTTCTGAGGGGGCTTCTTCCGTCAGGCATAATACCGATGGTGCTCAACAAAGCAAGAATTGACGGAACGGTGAAGGCGAACAGCCTGACCCGTGAAATGCGCCGCGCCTTGCGCGATACGCTGAAAGCGCTGAGAATAGACATAGATGGTAAGCGCCCGATAGCCGAGGCAATCATAACCTCCGGCGGTGTCGATGTGCGTGAAATAAATCCGAAAACAATGGAATCGAAAATTATGAGCGGTCTCTATTTTGCAGGAGAAGTGCTCGACGTTGATGCCTATACAGGCGGCTTCAATCTGCAGATAGCATGGTCGAGTGCATATTCGGCAGGTACCTATGCCGCACAATACTGAAGGGAAGATGGAGATATGAACAAAGCTGCAATAGCGATAGACGGGCCAAGTGGAGCAGGAAAGAGCACGATATCCAAGTTGATTGCAAAGGCGTTTGGCTTCACATATGTCGATACCGGGGCAATATACCGCACTGTCGGAGTATATGCATATCGGAATGGAATTGACCCTAAAAATGCAGTGGAGGTTGAGCGCGCGCTTGCGGATATCAATATCGAGATAAAACATGAAAAAGCCATGCAGCGCCTTTATCTCAATGGCGAAGATGTGACTGATGCTATACGTGAGCATATTATTTCACAGTATGCGTCAGATGTTTCCGCAATTCCTGCGGTACGTGCGTTTTTGCTTGATATGCAGCGAGGCTTTGCGCTACGCGACAATGTCATTATGGACGGACGCGATATAGGAACGGTTGTTCTTCCTGATGCAAAAATTAAGATTTTCCTTACTGCAACGGATGAGGACCGTGCGCGTCGCAGATATGAAGAACTGCTCCTGAAAGGCCAGGACGTTTCATTTGAAAAGGTGCTTGCCGATATGAGGCTTCGCGATGAGCAGGATTCAAGCCGCGCTGTTGCACCGCTTGTTCCTGCATCCGATGCAATAATGGTTGACACCACGGGCAACACACTCGAACAGAGTGTGGAGCTGCTTAAAGAGATTATATCTGCAAGGTTGGGTGAGTGATGAAGCTTTATAAGTTTTTATATTCATTGGTAATACCTTTCTTTCGAGCTCTCTATCGCGTGAAAATAACCGGGCGCGAGAAAATTCCGGAGGGTGCGGCCGTCGTGTGCGCAAACCACACATCAATGCTTGATGCATTTTTTGTTGCAATGGTTTTCGGTGTTAAAGAGCCCCTTATATTCATGGGAAAGATTGAAGTTTTCAGAATTCCGGTCATAGGTCCTCTGCTTCGCAGAATACAGGCAATCCCGGTTGATCGTGGCTCGACCTCGATGTCTACGCTGCGTGAAGCAATCGGGCGTCTGAAAGAAGGAAGAAAGGTAATGATATTCCCGGAAGGAACGCGCGTGCGTGAGGAAAATGCAGATGTTTCGGGTGCAAAAACGGGCGCAGCGATGATTGCGTGCCGCGGCGCTGCTCCGATGATTCCTGTATATGTAAGTGCGAAAAAACGCATTTTCGGGCGTGTTGATGTGATTGTGGGTGCGCCTGTTGCAACAGATTCGTTTGAGGGAAGCGGCAGCGCGAAATACAAGGCAGTTGTCGAGAATGTGTTCGGAGAGATTCTCCGTCTTGGAAACGGCGGTGCAAAATAATGGCAGAGATAACTGTGGCGAAAACAGCCGGATTTTGCTTCGGTGTGCGCCGTGCTGTTGATATTGCGGAAAAGCTTGGCAATGACGGTGTGTGTGCGTGCACCCTTGGGCCGATAATACATAATGCTCACGTTGTCGAATATCTCGGGAATCTCGGAGTTCCGAGTGTTGATACCGTCGATGACATAAAGTCCGGCACGCTTGCTGTCATACGTTCCCACGGTGTGGCGAGAAGCGTATATGAGGAGCTTGAGAAACGCGGTATAGAATATGCCGACGCAACCTGCCCCTATGTTATGAGAATACATAATATAGTAAAAGAGAAGGCGGAGCAGGGCTATGAGATTATAATTGTCGGAAAACGATCCCATCCTGAGGTCCTCGGCATTGCAGGGCAGTGTGAAAATGCAAAAATTGTTGGTTCCGAAGAAGAAATGTCGGAACTGCTGGAAACCTGCAAAGATATAGTAAACAAGCGCGTTTGCGCCGTTTCGCAGACGACCGTCGGAAGAAAAATTTGGGAGAGCTGTATAAAAAATTTAAAAAAAGTGTGTACAAATTGCGAAATATTTGATACAATATGTCTCGCAACCAATAAACGACAGACCGAGGCTGAATGCCTGGCCTCGAAGTCAGACGTTATGATTGTAATCGGTGACAGGACAAGCTCAAATACACAGGAGCTTGTTGAGATTTGCCGTGCTGTATGTCCTGTGGTTGTTCGTGTTGAAAATGCAAGTGAGATTGATCTTGCGAGCTTTTCGGGCGCAGAACGCATAGGAATAACAGCAGGCGCCTCTACACCCGATTGGATAATTAAGGAGGTAAAAGGCAAGATGAGCGAAGAAACCAAGATCTTTGAGGGAGAATCTTTTGAGGAGATGCTTAATAATTCTCTCGACAAAACTTTTAATAATGGAGATAAGGTTGTCGGCGTGATAACAGCTATCACACCGTCCGACATTCAGGTTGACCTTGGCGCAAAATACGCCGGGTATATCCCGTATTCCGAAGTCGGCGACGATGCAGATGCAGCTGACAAGTACAAAGTCGGCGACGAAATCGAATGCTCCGTTATTCGCGTAAACGACGTTGAAGGTATTATCACACTTTCCAAGAAGCGCCTTGATGCTATCAAGGGCTGGGACGATGTTGAAGCTGCACGTCAGGACAGAACAACAGTAGAGGGTACAGTTATTGATGTGAACGCAGGTGGCGTTATCGTTTCCGTCCGCGGCCTTCATGTATTCGTTCCTGCTTCTCAGACAGGTCTTCCGAGAAATGCTGAGATGAGCGAAATCCTTAAAAAGAAGGTACAGCTCAAGATTAAAGAAGTAAATCGTCCGCGTCGCCGTATCGTCGGTTCTATCCGCGAGGTATCGGCAGAGATTCGCCGTGAGGCTCAGGAACGCGTATGGGCAGATATCGAGGTTGGCAAGGAGTATAAGGGCGTTGTCCGTTCACTTACATCCTATGGTGCATTCGTTGACATCGGCGGTGTAGACGGTATGGTACACATCTCCGAAATGTCATGGAAGCGCATCAACCATCCGTCCGAGATGTTCAAGGAAGGCGATGCAGTTGATGTATTCGTTCTCGCACTTGATGCTGAGAAGAAGAAAATTTCTCTCGGCTACAGAAAAGAAGAGGACAACCCGTGGACAAAGTTCATGGCGGCATATAACGTAGACGATGTTGCTAAGGTAAAGATTGTAAAGCTTATGCCGTTCGGTGCATTCGCTGAAATTCTTCCGGGCGTTGACGGTCTTATCCATATCTCCCAGCTCACAAACGCACATGTTGCAAAGCCGGGCGATGTTGTTAAGGAAGGCGAAGAAGTCGAAGCAAAGATTACGGCTATCGACACAGAGAACAAGAAAGTTTCTCTCTCTATGCGAGCTCTTATTCCGGGCGAAGCTGCACCGGCAGCAGATGCTGCTGAGGAAGCTCCTGCTGAAGAAGCAGACGAGCTCGTAGCAACCTCAGGTGAGGAAGTTGATATCCTCCCAGAAGAGACAGCTGAAGACGCTGAATAATAAAAGCTTCAAACAAAACCGCTTGTGAATTTCACAAGCGGTTTTTTGTGTTGTAAGAGGAAAAACATTGTGCTATAATATGGCATATGCAAATCCGGTGCGATAGGTGTCTGATCGTAATGCCTGATTCGATATATATGGAGGTGATGTGGTGATAGCGCATATTTTGGGTGTTCTTGCTGTTGTGACGTTTCTTCTGAGCTTTCAGTTGAAAACACGCAGAAATATTCTTATCGTCAATCTGACGTCAAGATTGCTATACATACTTCAATATATTTTTCTTGGGGCATTTGAAGGTGCGGTCCTGGATTTTATGGGATTTCTTTTGTCGTTCGTTGCGCAGTATAAAGAAAAAGAATTCATATCAAAGAATTTGAAGGTTATTATGATAGCCGTAAATGCTTTGCTAATAGTAGCAGGGCTTGCTCTGTATGAAAATGTTTTCAGTATTTTTGCAATATTCGGAATAGTTTTTGAAGTGTCGGCGCTGTGGCTGACAAAGGAAAAAAACATAAGGATACTTTCTTTGATTGCGGCTCCGTTCTGGCTTGTTTATAATCTTACAAATGCTGCCTATGGCTCAGTTGTCGGAAATGTTCTGGTAATGTTTTCTATTGGGATTGCGATGTTAAGGCTCGATTTCAGGAAAGAGAATGGGAAATAAACACAATATTTTAAAACGCCTGATACAGGCGTTTTTTCTTTTGAAAATAAAACAATCTGTAAATTCGCCGCGCTTTGGTTGACTTTGCAAAATGTAAGTAATAAAATATTTATTATGGTCTAATATGAATATATATAATAAAATCAACGGGAGGTGCGGCAATGCTCACAAAGCTTTTGAAATGTGTTGGTAAATATAAATTGCCTGCGGTTTTATCACCGATATTTATTTCGCTTGAGGTCGTGATGGAAATCTTCATACCTCTTCTTATGGCAAAAATAATCGACGTCGGAATAAAAGGCAGCGGTGGAATAAGCTATATCATAAAGGTTGGCGGGCTTATGGTATTAATGTCTATGCTCTCGCTTATATTTGGCGTGCTGTCGGGTAAATATGCTTCAATCGCAAGCACCGGGTTTGCCAAAAATGTCCGCAAAAAAATGTTTGATAAGATTCAGGATTTCTCGTTTGCAAATGTTGACAGGTTTTCCACAGCTTCACTCGTGACGCGCCTCACGACGGATATAACCTTTGTTCAGCATGCGTTTATGATGGTAATCCGTATGATGGTGCGCTCTCCTGTGATGCTCATCAGTGCCACAGTTATGGCTTTTTCCATAAACTCAAAGCTTGCGCGCGTGTTTCTTGTCGCAATTCCGGTTCTTGCCTGTGCACTTATAACCGTTTCAATAAAGGCGTTTCCGCTCTTCCGCCAAATGTTTACAAAATATGATAATATGAATTCTGCGGTGCAGGAAAGCCTTGTGGCAATCCGCGTTGTTAAAGCGTATGATCGCGGTGAATATGAAGATGAAAAGTTTGCAAAAGCAGCTTCTGATGTTATGGATGCACAGAGGCGTGCTGAGCGCATACTGATAATGAATATGCCGATAATGCAGATAGTGATGTATGCATGCATAATAACCGTTCTGTGGCTTGGCGGAAATCTTATTGCAGTTGGCGGAATGGACACAGGAGAGCTCATAAGCTTTATAAGCTATATAACTCAGATACTTATGTCGCTTATGGGGCTTTCAATGTGTTTTGTGAGCATCATAATGTCACGCGCTTCAATCGTGCGCATATGTGAGGTGCTCGATGAGGATGTGGATATAAAAAATAATGTTGAAGGAAAGACTTCGGTCGAAAACGGAGAGATTGTTTTTGACAAGGTTTCCTTTTCCTATTCAAAAGACAAAGCAAAGCTTGCGCTTCGCGATATAAGCTTTACGATAGGCTCGGGTGAAACAATCGGTATCATCGGAGGTACAGGCTCGGGCAAAACATCGTTGGTTCAACTGATACCGCGACTTTATGATGTCACAGAGGGCAATATTTATGTCGGAGGCACGGATGTTCGCGATTATGACCTCGAAGCGCTGAGGTCGTCTGTTGCTATGGTTTTGCAGAACAATGTTCTGTTTTCGGGCACTATAGCTGAGAATCTTCGCTGGGGCTATGAGAATGCGACAGAGGAGGAGCTCGAAGCTGCTTGCCGAAGTGCTGCGGCACACGATTTCATAACCGCATTTCCTGACGGATATGAAACCTTCCTTGGACAAGGCGGCGTGAATCTTTCCGGTGGGCAGAAGCAGCGCGTATGTATTGCGCGCGCGCTTCTCAAAAAACCGAAGATAATAATTCTTGACGACAGCACAAGCGCTGTCGATACTGCGACCGACAAGAAAATACGCGACGCATTTCGTTCCGAGCTTTCCAATACGACAAAGATTATCATTGCTCAGCGAATTTCATCCATAAGTGATGCAGACAGAATCATCGTTCTCGATGACGGGGCGGTAAATGCAATAGGAACACACGATGAGCTTCTTGCGTCGAACGAAATCTATCGCGAGGTATATGAATCTCAGCAGAAGGTGGTGGAGTAGCGTGGCAAACGAAAAAACAATGCCCAAAGGGCCGGGCGGCCCCAGAGGTATGAGAGGTGTAGCAAAACCGAAAAACGCAGGAAAAACGATTGCAAGGCTGCTCGGATACATGAGAGGACAGAGACATCTGCTTGTGTTTGTGTTTATAGGAATTCTGTGCAGCTCACTTGCAGGTGTTGCAGGCACATATTTCTTAAAGCCGATAATAAATTCTATAGAAGAAGGGCTCTCGACAGGCTCGTTTGATGTTGCAGCATTTGTGATGAAGCTTGTGCTTATGGGGTGTATCTATGCAGTAGGTGCAGCAGGCGCATATCTCTATAGCAGAATTATGCTGAATATTTCCACGGAAACGATGCGTAAAATCCGTGTTGATACGTTCACAAAGCTTCAGAGCCTGCCGATAAAGTATTTCGACACACATACCCATGGCGAAACAATGAGCCGTTTTACAAATGATACAGACACATTGCGCGAAATGCTCAGTCAAGGTATACCACAGATGTTTTCTTCAAGTGTGACGATTATCGGTGTATTTGCATTTATGTGCATATTGAGTCCTTTGCTGACAATGCTTATCATAGTGATGGTTGTCGTTATCACTTTGGTTGTAAAGAAGATAGGCGGGCAGAGCTCAAAATATTTCAAGCGTCAGCAACAGGCAATCGGCGCTGTTAACGGCTACATTGAGGAAATGATAGAGGGACAGAAGGTTGTTAAGGTGTTCTGTCACGAGGAAGAGGCAAAGGAAAAGTTTACAAGAATAAATGACGAGCTGTTTGAGGCTGCTTCAAATGCAAACACCTTTGCCAGCGTGCTCGGTCCGATAACAAATAATTTCTCTTATATAAATTATGCGCTGACGGCGAGCATAGGTGCAGGGCTTGCGGTGGCAGGTGTGATGGATATCGGAACCGTTGCTTCCTTCCTGCAATTCACTCGTTCATTTTTCCAGCCGATAACCCAGATATCCCAGCAGTTCAATTCAATCATCAATGCACTTGCAGGTGCTGAGCGTATTTTTGAGCTTATCGACGAGGAGTCTGAGCCGGATAACGGAGTTGTGACTCTGGTTTATGCGATGAAGCACGAAGACGGAACGCTTTTTGAAGCTTCGGAGCGCACAGGTGTATGGGCTTGGAAATATCCGCAGCCGGATGGCTCGGTGACTTATACCGAGGTCTGCGGAGATGTTCGTTTCGAGAATGTTGTCTTCGGGTATACAGAGGAGAAAACCGTGCTCAGGGGAATTTCTCTATATGCAAAGCCGGGGCAGAAGATTGCATTCGTCGGCTCAACAGGAGCAGGAAAGACGACGATAACAAATCTTATAAATCGTTTTTATGATGTTCCTGATGGAAAAATCACATATGACGGAATAAATATCAACAATATAAAAAAGAGCGATCTTCGCCGCTCTCTCGGAATGGTGCTTCAGGACACGCATCTGTTCACGGGCACGGTTGCCGAAAATATACGTTACGGAAAGCTCGATGCAACGGATGAGGAAGTCGTCCGTGCGGCAAAGCTTGCCAACGCCCATTCCTTCATATCCCATCTGCCGGATGGATATGACACGGTGCTTACCTCTGACGGAGTGAATCTGAGCCAGGGGCAACGGCAGCTTCTCTCAATTGCGCGTGCCGCTGTTGCAGATCCGCCTGTATTGATTCTCGATGAAGCCACAAGCTCGATAGATACGCGTACAGAAGCCCTCATCGAAAAGGGAATGGATACGCTTATGGAAGGGCGGACGGTCTTTGTCATTGCCCACAGGCTTTCGACCGTGCGCAATTCTCATGCAATAATGGTGCTTGAAAAGGGTGAGATAATCGAACGGGGCACCCATGATGATCTTCTGAAGCAGCAGGGAAAATACTATCAACTGTATACAGGAATGTTCGAATTGGAATAATTTTTGAAAAAAATAAAAAAAAGCTTGACTTGATGCCATATTTTATGGTATAGTAGGTAATACCTGTGAAAGGTTTATTTTTCGTGCCTTTTTTACAAGGCGCTTTAAACCTACGCGGGAGAAACAAAAAGTTTCCGCGAAGCCTATAATGGCTGTCAGGGAGGCAAAATATTCTTTGGAGGCCGAAAACTATGAGAACAAAAATCACGCTCGTTTGCACAGAATGCAAGCGCAGAAACTACGACACAATGAAGGAAAAGAAAAACACTCCGGACAGACTCGAGCTTAAGAAGCATTGCCCGTTCTGCCGCAAGCATACCCTTCACAGAGAATCCAAGTAATTGTTTTTTCTTTCCTAACAAACTAATGAAAGGGTGTGCACAGAATGGCTGAGAAAAAAGTTGAAAAAAAGGTCGAGAAAAAGAGACGCAGCATCGCAACCTGGTTCCGTGAAATGAGAAGCGAGCTTAAGAAGGTAACATGGCCGACAGCTGCTCAGGTATACAAGAACACAATCATCGTTCTTGTTGTTTGTGCTGTCTTTGCTGTTATCACAGGTCTTATGGACCTTGGGCTCAAGTATGGAGTATCGCTCCTTCAGAGCATTTAACGGAGGCCGGTTTGATGGCGGGAAATGCTAAATGGTATGTTATTCACACATACTCCGGCTATGAAAACAAAGTAGCCGCAACGATTGAAAAAGCTGTTGAGAACAGAAAGCTGCACGATCTTATATACGCGGTAAATGTTCCTGTCGAGACTGTTGTCGAAGTAAAAGACGGCAAGCGTAAGGAAGTTGAGCGCAAGATTTTCCCGGGCTATGTCCTCGTGAAAATGGTTATGACGGATGAAAGCTGGCACGTTGTGCGAAATACGCGCGGCGTTACGGGTTTTGTCGGTCCTGCAAGCAAGCCTGTTCCGCTTTCTGACGAAGAGGTTGCAAACCTCGGTGTTGAAAAGCACGAGCTTATTATCGACTATAAAGTCGGTGACAGCGTCAAGATTATTGATGGCGCTCTTGAAGACTTTGTCGGAATTGTTGACGAAATCGCTCTTGACAAAAACAAGATCCGTGTTATCGTTTCGATGTTCGGCAGAGAAACCCCTGTTGAGCTTGAACCTGATCAGGTCGAGCCTGCAACAGAAGATTAATTCATATGCAAGCGCTTTGCGCTTCAGCATAACTTCGGGCGTTCTGCGTCCGACGTGGGAGGTATCAGTGCGGAATTGTCCGGCAGGTTATGTCCGGCAGCACAGAAGATACCGCCATTTACCACATTTTATTAAGGAGGTGCGATATCATGGCACAGAAAGTAGTAGGATTCATTAAGCTTCAGATTCCGGCAGGTAAGGCAACTCCGGCGCCCCCTGTTGGTCCGGCACTCGGTCAGCACGGTGTTAATATCGTTCAGTTCACAAAGGAATTCAACGAGCGCACAAAGAACGACATCGGTCTTGTTATCCCGGTAGTTATCA
>JAFSIZ010000035.1 GCA_017439555.1 Oscillospiraceae bacterium
AAAAAACAAGCCTACCAGGAGTCCATACGATGAAGCCGGATATATGGACCTCGCTCCCGAGGATCGCGGCGAAAATATCCGCCGCGAAATCTGCCTCACTTTAGAGCAGATGGGCATTCGCCCCGAAAGCTCACATCATGAAGAAGGTCCCGGTCAGAATGAGATAGATTTCCGCTACTCTGATCCAATTACTGCGGCTGATAATACAATGACCTTCCAGACAATCGTCAAAACAGTTTGCCGCCGCAACGGCGTCTTTGTCGATTTCGGTCCAAAGCCCCTTGATAACAAGCCGGGCAACGGATTTCATATCAATGTTTCTGTCAAACCGAGTGACAACACGGAAAACCTCCACTATATGATCGCCGGCGTACTTGACAAGATTGTGGAAATGACGGCATTTTTCAACCCGACCGAGGATTCCTATAAGCGTTTCGGAACGGACAAAGCTCCCATATATGTTTCCTGGTCCAGAGAAAACCGTTCTCAGCTTGTGCGTGTTCCTGCGGCCGTCGGTGAATACCGTCGTGCCGAACTTCGTTCGCCGGATCCCGAAGCAAACCCCTATCTTGCTTTTACTCTTATGATTTATGCGGCACTCTACGGTCTCAAAAACAAGCTGCCCTTGCCCGAAGCCGCCAATATCAACCTGTATAAAGCAGATGCCGAAACCCTGGCACGGTATAAGAAACTGCCTGCAAGCTTAAATGACGCTTGTATGGCAGCTGAAGCAAGTGAATTTATCAAGGAACACATACCTGCAGCAATTTTAGATATCTACTGCAATAAATAAAGCTGTATTATAGTCCGAAAGGTGGGAGTTGAATGAGCTTAAAAGAACGTGTGTACAGTGTTCTTATCGTTTCCGCTGCCGAAGGCTTTAATACCGCCCTCTCCGCTCTGCTCCCCGAATCAAAATATATGCCTGCTCAAGTGGTAACTAATGTCAGCGCCGCAAAGCGAGCGTTAGCTGAGTGCGCATACGATTTTGTGCTTATTAACTCTCCGCTTCCCGATGATATCGGAATACGCTTTGCAATTGACACCAGCAATAACGGAGATACCGTTGTGCTTTTTATCGTGCGTTCTGAAATATATGACGAAATGCATGATAAAGTTGCGGAACATGGTGTATTCGTACTTTCCAAACCAACCTCAAAACCGACAATAACAACTGCTCTTGGTTGGTTATCCAGCGCCAGGGAACGACTTAGAAAAGTTGAAACCAAAACACTTTCAATGGAAGAAAAAATGAAAGAAATCCGAATCATCAACAGGGCAAAATGGATATTAATCGAAGAATTGAAAATGGACGAACCGGGAGCACATCACTATATAGAAAAGCAAGCTATGGACAGGTGTGTAACTAAAAGGGTTATTGCAGAGGAAATAATCAAAACATATTCATAGCACACTTCAGCAAAGCTCGCCTCAGCAATTGCCTGACTAAGATACGGAAGCAGACGCAATATGTTCGACGATGCAGGCATCGATGTGCTTACTCATGTGGTTGA
>JAFSIZ010000036.1 GCA_017439555.1 Oscillospiraceae bacterium
GCTCGCATTCCCGAGAGGGAAAGCACTTCATCACGGAGATGACCCACAGTTTCCGGTGCTGAAAGAGTTGCTGAGCTTATAGGAGTCATATCGTAAACTTCAATCTCGGTTTCTGCAAAGAAACCTTTTTCAGGAAATTCTGCCGTAATTATAACGTTTCCGTAATTATGTGCCGTTACAACTCCGTCCTCACTTACCGTTGCAACAGAGTCATCGGAGCTTCTGTATATAAAGCTTTCCAAAGTTTTTTTATCTCCGCCGAGCGACCAGCGCTCATACGGGGCAATCTTCGCGCTCTCTCCGATATCAAGTGCATTCGTTTCGGGGACTATTTTTATACCACGAAACTCATCGGAAAGATCCTTTTCCGGCACAAAACGCATTCCCGACACACTTATATGCTGTTTGTACGCTGTGCTGAGAATAGTATCGCCGTCAATAGTTCTTACACCTGATGTGTCGCAGTCATACACCGAGAGATCAACTGCACCGCCGGCAGTGACGTTGTTAAGCTCAAGCGATTTGCCGTCAAAAGCAAATACGGCAAGGTGCTTTCCCTCCTCAAGATGCGTCGTCGAAATCACTCCGGCAAAAGTTCCATCGGTCGTCACATCCGCATATGTATCTGCGGTCGTAATTTTTGAGAAATCAATATAGCCGACAGGCTTTGTGCTTGACGTTACGCCCGGAAGGGACGCAAACTTCATATTTGCCGAAAGCTCTCCTTTGAGGATATACACTGCGGGAGCTCCTGCCGTATCCTTATTTTCGATAGTCGCAGAGCTTGTCATAACCTCAATTGCATAATCGCCTTCGCGCGCAACCTTAAACGGAATTGCAAGGAAAGGTCCGTGTTCACTGGTTACACCGTAGCGGCGCACGTGGATATCGGAAAGCGAGAATACACCGTTTTCCGTATTAAGTACACACGAGGGTGAAGACTCTGGGTTTCTGTATGCCGTCACATTGGAAAAATCCAACTCAAACGGCGTATTCAGGCTTGAATTGAAAACCGAGATTTCAATGCTGTCCGAAAGATCCGATTCGCTGTGCGTAGCGGTGATTGTGGCGCTTCCTTCGGAAACTGCAGTTATCTTTCCGTTTTGGTCAACCGTCGCAACGCCTTCATCGGAGCTTTCATAAGAGATTCCGTCGGTTACCTCTTTCTCTCCGCTTAAGGAATACATAAGCTTCACGCTTGTGCTTGCAGCTTCGCCGACATCAAGCCTTTTCTTGTCTGCCGAAAACGCCAGAGCGCTTACAGCTTCCTTAAAATCATCCTTGGGAGTAAGACGTATTCCCGAAAGATAAATATTCTGCTTGTAATTTGCAACCAGAAGACTGTCATCAACGTAAATACCGCCGGACGAGCCCACCGTAAAGTTATCAGCTACCGCGCCATAGGTTGTCATGTTGTTATATTTAAGTGATTTTCCATCACAATAGAACACCATTATGTATTTCTTTCCTGCCGTGAGGGGGATGCTTGCCGGTGTTTTCTCCTGTGCGCTTCCGTCAAGCAACACATTGTATACATCCGCCGCAGAAAGCTTTGAGAAATCGAAATGGCCCACCAATGTTGCGGCTGTGTTCTTTATAATCGTTTCAAAATTTTTATTGGCTGTTATGTTATATTCAACGATATATACTGCCGGTGCCGCTGCGGTTGCCTTGCTCTCGATTCCGTCCTCGTTCGTTTTGAATTCAAGAACGTAATCGCCGCTTTCGCTTACCGTAAACGGAATA
>JAFSIZ010000037.1 GCA_017439555.1 Oscillospiraceae bacterium
ATTTTCCGACTTTGATTATTTCTACAGACATATTGTCACCACCGTTACTTGAATAGTATTCACATTTGCAATGATTTTAGCACAGGTTTGTAAATAAATCAATATTTGTATTTCGATATTGATTTTTTATATATAAATTTTTGAAAGGAGTTTTTTCTATGAAGCGCATAATTTCTTTGGCAATCATACTGGTTATGATGATAAGTATGTTGCCGACGGTATCGGTTGGGGCGGCGCTTGAGCCATCGGGGGTAAAAGTCACATATAATGTGGCTGTTTCTTCGGTAGCATCAGGTGCAACGATGGAGAATGTCACCTATACCGACACAAACGGATTCTGGAAGTTTGAGGGTAAACACGGAACAGCCACAGTTACAAGAAACAGCGGCTATGGCGTGCAGGTTGCACCGAATTTAAACGCATGGTGGGCAATCAGAATATATGTGCCGGCATCAGGCTCATATAATCTCAAATTCAATCACGGAAAGGTTTCCAACGGAGGTGTGGCGTCGATATATTTTGGCGCGGCTGACAGCGGCGCATCTGCAATAGCAGGTGGCACATCGATTGGGACAGTGTGCTTCTACGGCACGGGAACAAAGAATAACGAAAGCACAGCCGGCTCTGTGGATGTAAGTGAGCCCGGTGAATATATAATTGTATTGAAGGCGACGGGAGCCGGTGACGGAGCAGGAACCGGAACGGGACGCAGACAGTATTTTGATAAGATTATTTTAGAGGGCGGCAATGCATTGGCGCCTATGTCTGCGACCTTAAAAAATGCCGCTGTCGAGCTTTCTGCAGGAGAAAGCGCAGCTGCTGAAGTTGACAAAATATATATGAGCGACGGAAGCGAATACAGCGGCGCGATGACTCTCGGCACCCCTGTAAGCGGAAACGAGAGCGTTGCAAAAGGCGAGGCAAACGGAAAAGTTAAAGGCGTTTCGGAAGGTGAGACAACTGTTTCCATACCTGTAATGGTCAATGGTATAACCGTGAAGGCGGAAATGGCCGTCAAGGTTGTCGGAGCTGCCGTTCCTGAGGGAATCAAAGCTATATACAGTATGGCTGTTTCTTCGGTTGAATCGGGCGCGACAATGGAGAATATCACCTTTGCCGACACAAACGGCTTCTGGCAGTTTGAAGAGAAATATGGAACGATTGTCGTAAACAGAGATTCGAACAACGGTGTGCAAGGTCGCCCGAACGCAAATGCCTGGTGGGCGCTCAGGATGTATATTCCGAAAGCAGGCACATATTCGGTGAAGTTCAATCGCACGCTTACGACTAACGGCGGATTTGCACACCTCTATTTCGGAGCGGCGGAAGAGGGAGCAACAGCGATAGCTGCGAAGCAGCCGTTTGGCGATATCTATTTCTACGGCGCTTCGACAACACGTGGCATATCGGATCCGGTCGGAACGGTCGAGGTCGAAGAGCCGGGCGAATATATAATGGTGCTGAAGTGCCCGACAACGGCAGAATATACTGAAGCAGGGCTCAACTCAGGCTCGCGCAGGCAGTATTTCAAGGAGATAATTCTTGAAGGCGGAGAGGATATTGCAATCATCTCGGCTATGCCGGAGGTTGCTTTGGCGGAAATCACTCAGGATGAGAAGACAACAATAGCTCTCGGCAAGGTTTATATGAGCGACGGAAGCGAATATAAGGGAACGGCAGCTGTCGGTCAGGCGCTGAGTGAAGATGAGAATATTGCAAGGGTCGATGCAAACGGCACTGTTACGGGAATAAATGTCGGTGAGACGGTTATAAAGCTCCCTGTAACGGTTGACGGTGTAACGGTTTATGCAAAAATGAAGGTGAAGGTCAATGCCGCTTCTCCGATATCCGTTGCAACGCTCGAGATATCAAAGGCGAGCATAAGGGCAGGACAAAGTGCGAGCTCATCTGTCACAGCAAAGCTTGAAAACGGTGAGGCTGTGGATATGGCGAAGGCTACGGTGGTATACAGCACCGAAGACACAGATAAAATTACGGTTGATCCGTCAAGTGGCAAGATTAAAGGCGTTTCGGCCGGAGAGGCGACAGTCAAAGTCGCAGTAACTCTTCGCGGTGTGACGGTTTATGCAACAAATACGATAACGGTGACGTCGCCTGCAGAGCTTTCTGGCATAAATATAAGATATGATCTGCGTGGCAATGTTCCGGCAGGCTTTGATGCATTCGGTATGACATATAATGACACCAAGGGCTTCTGGTGCTTTGGTGAGTCTACATATGTCGTCGGAGCAGGCGATTCCGTTTCGCGTTTGCGCACAAACAATCTGCTTGGAATCGACGCACAGCCAAACGGTATCGGAAAATGGTTTGCAATGAAGCTCTATGTTCCGGAAGCAGGAAGATATGAACTGACGCTTGCACATTCTGCGGCAAGCAACGGCGGTACGGGTAATATATATTTTGTATCGGCAAATGAAGCAAAGGATAAGCTTGTTTGTGATGATACGAAGGTCGGCAGCGTTTGCTTCTATGCTGCGTCATCAAAATACGGAACGGAAATTGCTAAGCTTGACGATGTAACCGTTGACGCTGCAGGCGAATATTACATCATAGTCGAAGCTGCGGCAAAAGGAAACGGTGCAGGCTCAGGAACGAGTATGCGTATGTATCCGACAATCGTTATTCTCGATGGCGGCGAAGGCTCTGCTATGATGCGTGTCGGCTTGAGCGCTGAAAGGGAAGAGATATATGTAAACGGAAAAGCCGCAACAAAGATTGACGATATCTATATGAGCGACGGAAGCGCGGTCTCTCTTGCAGGAGCTGAGATCATCTACAGCTCGGGAGCTGCTGATGTCGCAAGCGTTGACAGCGAAGGTGTCATAACAGGTATTTCCGACGGCAACGCAGAAATCTATGCAGATATAACATTGAAGAGCGGAACAAAGATAAAGGCAGGCACGAAGGTCAAGGTTACAACACCGCCTGATCTTGAATCTGTCAGTGCAGCAGTTGAGGATTCCGAGATTGAAGAATTTTCGACAGCGCAGATAACTGTCACAGGTAAGAATGTTGACGGCTCAGATACGCAGATTGCTATGACTGAGGTTACATATGAAAGCAGTAACCCTGCAGTTGCAAGTGTTGATTCAAACGGCGTGATACTTGCAAAATCTGAAGGAAGCACAGTTGTAACTGTCAGCGTATTGCAGAACGGCATAACGAAGGCTTGCGAGGTCGCAATCACTGTTGTGCCGTCGAAGGACGATGAAAACGCGATGCCGCTTTCAAACGTTACGGCATATTATGACTTCCTCGGAAACTTCACATCCGGAACAAATGTTTTTGACATCACAATGGAGCAGACAGGAAACTGGAAGCTTGAGAGCGTACAGAACATTGATGAATTCGGAAGCAACGGAACAATTCCGCGCCTTCGTGTATACGGAACGCTGGGAATCCAGGCACAGCCGAATAAAATCGGCTCGTGGTGGGCGTTGCGCATCAATGTTCCTGCTGCAGGAAGATATGCTGCAAGCCTTGACTTCAGCGCAACCTCAGCAGGCGGAATAGGAGAACTCTATGTTGTTCCGGCATCTGCGCCGCGTGATACGTGGACTGCAGAGCAATACAGCATCGGAACTGTCGATTTCTGTCAGAACGTTACAACCTATAATCTGAGCAAAAACCTCAAAGAGGTTGAGATTGCGTCTGCAGGCGATTATCTGCTCGTATTTGAAGCTGTTGCAAACGGAACGGGCGGAGGACGCCAGCAGCTTCCGCGAGGCTTCAGTCTTGACGGAACAGGCGTTGTAAGCTATATTGAAGCTTTCCTTGAGAGTGAGGCTATATGTGTCGGAGAGACAACACGTTTGCTCTACAGAGTCAAGCTCTCTGACGGAACATGGCTCGCAGGCAATGAGGATGTTGTTTTCACTTCCTCTGACACATCTGTCGCAAAGGTATCCTCGGACGGCATTGTTGAGGGTGTCGGAGAAGGAAAAGCAGATATCACCGTAACAGTGAAAAAGAGCGGCAAGGCAGTTTCCTACAGCGCAAGCATCGAGGTAGGCGACGAGAGCGTACCTGTCGGCATTGAGCTTCGTGCACCGGCAACTGTATATGTTGACGGAACAGGAACGCTTGTACAGCGCGCGATGATGGAAAGCGGCGGCAGGATAAAGCTCGATCCGGAGGGTGTAAACTATGAAATAACAGGTGGTGACGGAGAGGCGGAAATAAGTCTTGGCGGAATTATCACAGGTATATCCGAAGGCAGCGTCCTGATCCGCGCAACGTCGACCTTCCGCGGCGTAAGCATAGAGAGCGAAATAATTACTGTCAATGTGCTTGCAAAGACTCAGAAAACAGAGCCGACTCTCTTTACCTATGAAATGCGCGAGAACGCAAAAAGGAATATTGAGAAATACGATTGGGCAAAGGAAGAATTTGAGCTCTATCGCAAAAACGCAGATAAATATCTGCAGTATCAGGATTCTTTATACAGCCTTATGATTCCGGAAGGAATTCCGAGAGCACTGTATGTTGCGCTCAATGCAAAGGATCCGACATATTCAAGCTGTAAATACTGCGGCGACGATTTCCTCGAAGCATACGGTTCACCATATTTCAATACAGATCCGTTGACAATGCCATGGAAGGTGCAGTGCCCGACGTGTAAGCGCCTGTTCCCGTCAAACGATTTTGAAAGCTTTTATAAGCTCGGAATCGATGAGCACGGCGCATTCAACCGTGATCTTGCTCTGGAAAATCACGGAAAGATGCTCGGAAGGATCGCAGAGGACGGAACCCACATAGATGCTGATAACCCATATGGCTACGGTGATCCGAACGGATATCTTTATAACGAACTCTATGATGAGCTTTATGAGACAGGGCTCGACCCGTTGAACAAGGAGCCTATAGGCAACGGCTGGGGAATTGAGATTGAAAATCCGGGATATCTCTGGGGCGTTGATGACGGCTATGGATATTATACAGGAAAGACTCTCGGAAACAATGTTGTAGAAGTGCATCCGTATATCGCAAACTATATGTTCCGCGGAGCAACAACAACAGCTTATCTTGCTGTCAGGGATCTTGCGTTCACATATATGTATACGGATGATATCAGATACGGACGTCTTGCGGCCGTTATGCTCGACAGGCTCGCCGACATACTTCCGGATATGTCCTCCGGCCAGTATCCGTTCCTTGTAACGGACGGTGGAGCAGGCATAGGAAAGATTCAGGGTGCGCTCAATGACTGTACCGTTCTCAGAATCTATGCTCAGGCTTGCGATATTCTCTATCCGCTTGTCGATGATCCATATGTCATCAGCTATCTCAGCGGAAAGGCTGAAGAATATAATCTCGAAAATCCGAAGCTTTCCGGAAGCGATATATGGAACAACTGGTCAGACGGTATTTTGCGTGAGATATATCGCTCCTGCCTCAATACAAAGCTTCGCGGCGGCTTCGGACACAAGCAGGAGGCACTCGGTACTGCGGCTGTCGTTCTTGATTCAATGCCGGAAACCAAGGAAATGCTCGATTGGATGTATAAATACGGCTTTGAGGATAAGGCGAATCTCATATGCAACGGCGGCAATATAAATGCAGAGCTTGTCAATACGCTTGACCGTGACGGTTTTGCAAACCACGGCTCACCTAACTATAATACGACTTGGATTGACTTCCTTATGTATGTGCAGAGCGCGATTGACAACTATGACAGATACAATGAGAATGATCTCTTTGACAATCCGAAGTTTGCAAAGATGTTCTCCGTCTTTACTCCGTTTACACTTGTATCGAAGTATACGGCGCAGATAGGAGACTCGGGTTATACAGGCTCACAGACATTTGAATGCCCGACGATGGAAAACCTCGTCTATGCGTATAAGAAGCTTGAAAATCCTGAGATAGCAAAGCTTATCTATCTGCAGAGCGGCAAGAATTATGACAAGATTCACGATGATATAATGACAAAGAATCCGCAGACGATTGCAGACGAAATTAGAGCAGTCATTGAGTCAGAGGGTGAATATCTCGACAGTGTAATGCTCACGGGTGCAGGCTTTGCCGTTCTTCGCGACGGTGAATTTATAAAGTCTGTCGGTGTGAACAGCACATATGATTCCCAGCGCGATTTCTGGATGTATTTCGGATTGACGGAAGGTCACGGACATATGGGCAGCCTCAACCTCGGTATGGAGGCATATGGTCACAACTTTGCCCCGGACTTCGGATATCCTGAGGGTGTAAACTCTTCGCCGGAGCGCCGTTGGATGGACGGAACGCTGGCACATAACACAGTAACCGTAAATGCAAAGAATCAGCTCGAAACGGCAAAAGCAACAAACCCGATTCACTTTGATGCGGGCGAAAACGTCGGAGTTATGGACGTTGATTCCTCTGAAGTATATTCCGAAACAAAGGTATACAGACGTACTCTCGTTTCTGTAAAGGTATCGGATGAGGTGTCTTATGGCGTTGACTTCTTCAAGGTGCTTGGAGGAAATGACCATATCTATACATTCCGCGCACATTCGGATGAGATTTTTGAAACAGAAGGTCTTGATATAACAAAGCAGGTTGATGAGAACGGAAATTATGTCGGTACATATGCAGGTGTCGATGTTGAATATGCAGTTGACCCGGGCTATGTTGAGACAGGAACTCCGAAATATCCGATAGGCTTCCCGTTCCTCAAGAATGTACGCCGCGCAAATGATGTTGAAGGAAGCTTCGCAGTTGACTTCAAAATCAAGGATTTCCAGAAGGTTCTTCCATATAATATGAATCTGCATCTGCGCCTTACAGCACTCAATGACTTTGAGACAGATGAGGTTGCAATCACCTCGGCATATGTACCGAGAAGACTTGCCGCAGCAAAATATTATGATGCTCTTGAGCAGGTGCTTATCCGCCGCAAGGGAGGAGAGACTCTCAATTCACTGTTTACCACAGTCTATGAGCCTTATAAGGATGCGCGATATATCGAATCGATAGAAGCGCTTGAGATTAAACCTGTGGAAGGCTCAATTCCTGCTGTGGATGCTGCAAAAGCAGTCAAGGTGACCCATACGGGTGGAAGAATAGATTATATCGCATATTCGACTGATGAAGAGCGCGGATATACAATATATGATGAAGAGCTCGGCCGCACTCTTGAATTCAAGGGCTTTGTCGGTGTTCTTTCCTATATGGGCGATGAGCTTATCTATTCATACATCCACGACGGTGAGAAGTTCGGCGCGGCAAAGAACGATACTGTACGCCTGACAGGTACGGTTTCGGATTTTGAAAAAGAACTTACGCTTTCAAATTACATTACCGTAACGCCTGATTGTGATATTGATGTCGAAAAGCTTTCTGACAAGTATATATCTGTCAGAAACGATGGCGTCAGAAACGGTATGTACAGAATTCTTTCTGCATCAAAGCTTGATGGCGGAGACATAAAGCTTGATATCGGCGATGTGACATTGGTTCGCTCATACCGCGATGATGAATATCCCGATAACGGTTTTATCTATGACATTGCAGAAGGACAGAAGTTTACTATAGGTCTTACAGCAGAAGAGACAAATGCTCCTGAATTTGCCCCGATGACAGATGTCACCGCAACGGCAGGATCGTCTGTAAGCGTTAATGTAAGTGCGACAAGTCCGCTTGGAAAGGAAATTTCCTACAGTGCACTTCAGCTGCCGAGAGGTGCAACATTTGATGCAGAAAACGGAACAGTTACATGGAAACCCGGCTCATCACAGACAGGTGAGAATCGCGTGTCAATCCTTGCTTCGGATGAGGACGGAAGAGAAGCAACGCTCCACTTTATAATTACGGTATACGGTTCAACAACAGGCGCAGGCTCACAGACACCGAGCACACCTTCAACTCCGAGCGAACCGTCAACACCGTCTGCTCCGGGTACTCCGGGCACGTCCGGCGGCTCTGCAGGCGGTGCAGGTGGCGGAGGCGGCGGTGGAGCTGCTCCGGCTCCGTCAACACCGTCAGACAATAAGACGGACGAAACTCCCTCAGTCGGCGATGACGACAGCTCCATCGGGGAGGGAGCCGAAAAAGTCCGTTTCATTGACCTTGGTGCTCACGCATGGGCATCAGATGCTATCAACGCTCTTGCTGATGAAGGAATAATAAAGGGAACAAGCGAGAATACCTTCTCACCTGCTGCGAACATAACGCGCGCAGACTTTGCGCTTCTCCTTGTCCGTGCATTCAAGCTTGAATCGGAGAACACAGAGAACTTTGCGGATGTAGCATCAAGCGATTATTTTGCAGCTGAGCTTGCAATCGCTCGTAACACGGGTGTTGTAAACGGCATCGGCGATAATAAGTTCGCGCCGAGAAACACGATCACACGTCAGGATATGATGACGATTGTATACCGCGCGCTTAATAGCCTTCCCCTTGAGGTAGCGGAGCGTGAGCGGAGTGTCGGCGCGGCAATGAATGATAGTCCGGTGGACTATCAGAACCGCGACGTGACCGAGCCACAGCGAGACAAGGTGGCGCCGGAGGCGACGGATGAGGTGTCTTACCCCGA
>JAFSIZ010000038.1 GCA_017439555.1 Oscillospiraceae bacterium
ATTGACGAAATCAAGTGATGCTAAAATGATGATGCAGCAGACGGAATCGTTAGAAACGGATGCAACCGTATGCGAAATTGATGCTCATTTCAGGCATAATTATTTGAACCACAAGACCATGCGCCGTCAGTAAAAAAATAATTTAAAAATACTAAAATTCAAAATTGATGCTCTGAAATTTAATTTTGAAACACAAAATTTTTTGATGATTAAAAAATAAGAAGTGGCTCAAACGCAGTGGTTGAGCCACTTTGTATTTCAGGGGCAGAAGGACTTGAACCCACGGCACGCGGTTTTGGAGACCGCTGCTCTACCAACTGAGCTATACCCCTATGTCATTTCACGACTTGAATAGTTTACCACATATTTTATGATTTTGCAAGAGTATTTTTTAATTTTTTTATTTTTTCTCAAAAACCTTGTGTTTGCATACTTTGAAGCATTGCATACAGCTTTATCTTATAATATAATTTATAGGTAATTTTTCCTGCAAGGGAGTGTCTTTATGAAAAAGAGCTTTATATCTTTCTTCTTCGGTCTTGCTCTGTTTTTCTTTATTCTCTCATTTTCGATAGGGCTTCCGATTTATTTCAGGTCTTTTTATTACGCACACATCACCGCATTGGATCTCGAACACACAAGCGGCTTTTCAAATGAAGAAATCAAGCAGGCATATGATGATGTTCTCGACTATCTCACCTTACCCGGCACTGAGTTTTCTACAGGCGTTATGAAACATTCCGCCGAAGGCGAAGCACACTTCTCAGATTGCAAAGCCCTTTTCACTTTGAATGCAGCAGTTCTCGTAATCTCTGCTACAGTGCTCGTTGTGTTACTTTTTCTGAGAAAAAAGAAGCTTATTCCAAAGCTTCAGCCCGGCAGGTTCAGCCCTGCTTTTCCTGCCGCTATTTCAGCAATAGCGTTTCCGGTTATAATAGGTATTCTCGCCTCGCTTGATTTTGACCGGGCATTTATCATCTTCCACAAGCTCTTCTTCCCCGGCAAGGAAAACTGGATATTCACCCCTCGGACAGACGAGATAATCAGAGTTCTTCCTCAAACCTTTTTTATGAATTGCGCACTTCTTATCGGCGCAAGCGTTCTGACGCTTTCTGCTGCAATCATCATATTTGAGCTTTGCAGCAACAAGAGAAAAAAATGATTGCATTTCACCCATAATGTATTATAATAAATTCTGTATGAAATCTGACAAGGCGGCGAACAAAACATGGCCAGAAAACTCAACCGTAGTATGCTCGACGGACCATTATTTGCAAATATCATTCTCTATACAATCCCGATTATCCTCACAAGCTTGCTGCAGCTGCTCTTCAACGCAGCTGACCTCGTAGTTGTCGGAAGATTTTGCGGCAGCATTTCCGTTGCCGCAGTCGGCGCGACAAGCTCCATTACAAATCTTCTCGTAAACTTCTTTATCGGTCTTTCCGTCGGCACGGGTGTTACCGTTGCCCAGTCGATAGGCGCCGAAAACCACGACGGGGTTCACCGTGCAGTTCATACAGCTCTTCCTACCGCCCTTGTCTGCGGTATTTTGCTGACTGTTGTCGGTGTTATCTTCTGCGAAACGTTTCTGAAGCTTATGGGTACTCCAGAAAACGTGCTCAAACTATCCTCCGTTTATATGAAAATATACTTTGGCGGAATCACCTTTGCGATGATATACAACTTCAGTGCGTCAATTCTGCGCGCTGCAGGAGACACAAAGAGCCCACTGATTTTTCTTTCGATTGCCGGTGTTATAAACGTTGTTCTGAACGTTGTTTTTGTCACTTTTTTTGATATGAATGTTGCGGGCGTCGCCCTTGCAACAACCATTTCTCAGGCAATATCCGCAATCCTTGTTGTCATCACTCTTATGCGACGCGACGATTCGTGCCGTTTCATTCCAAAGAAGCTCCGCTTTTATAAGGCCGAATTATCAAAAATTGTGCGCATAGGGCTTCCTGCAGGTATACAGAGCTCGCTTTTTTCAATCTCAAATGTTCTTATACAATCTTCAATCAACTCGTTCGGTGACGTTTTTATGTCAGGCAGCGCTGCTGCAGCTAATATAGAGGGCTTTGTTTATGTTATAATGAATGCATTTCATCAGACCGCTTTGAATTTTATCGGACAAAACCTCGGAGCAAAGCAATTCGGGCGTATCAAAAAGATTCTTGCAGTGTGTCTTGTAAGTGTCTTTGTCGCCGGTATAATTGCAGGTTTTTCGGCATATTTCTTTGGTGAGAAACTGCTTTCCATTTACATTACCGATTCATATGACGCAATACGCTATGGCATGATAAGGCTTGCTTATCTGTGCCTTCCCTATTGTATATGCGGAATTATGGATGTTTCTACAGGGGCTTTGCGCGGTATGGGCTCATCTGTTCCGCCAATGGTCATATCAATCCTTGGCGTATGCGGCATCAGAATCGGATGGATATATACGATTTTCAGCATACCGCGTTTTCACACTCCGCAATGCCTTTTCCTCTCATATACCTTTTCCTGGACAATAACGTTTATAATACAGCTGATTGCTTTCTGCATTGTATACAAGCACAAAGCGCAGCAACATCTTTGATATTGAAAAACACCTTGAAACCTCAGGTTTCAAGGTGTTTTTAATTCGTTTATATATCCGCTTATTTAAGCCCTAAATCCGCTTTTGTTGCAAGAGCAAGGCCGGCACCCTTTATAGCCGCTTCAAACTTTGCTTCATCTGATGCACGGAATACCATATATGCCTTTTCTCCGCCGTTTCCGAGGATAGAATACATATATTCGATATCTATCTCTTTCTCAGAAAGAATCTCGAGCACGTCAGCGAGACCTGCCGGGCGGTCAGGCACTTCAACAACGGAAACAGGCGTCATCGACATGACATTTCCCTGTCCAAGAAGGATAGACGATGCGCGTTCTGCATCATCAACAATCACGCGAAGGACACCATAGTCTGTGGTTTCTGCTATCGATATTGCGCGGAGGTTAACATTGTTTTCCGCAAGAAGCCCTGTTACCTCAGCAAGCTGACCTGCACGGTTTTCAAGAAATACAGAAATCTGATATATCATAATATTACCTCCTATATTTTACGCTTATCCACAACGCGGACTGCCTTGCCTTCGCTTCGTGCGATAGTCTTCGGTGCAACAAGCTTTACCTTTGCTGCAATACCGAGCATCGCCTTAAGCGCTGCAACAAGCTTCTTTTCCATCTCCGCAATTTTTGCAAGAGAATCGGAGAAGTTTTCCGGCGTCATCTCAACCATTACTTCGAAGGTATCAGAGTTGTTTACGCGATCAACGATAATCTGATAGTTTGCCTGATAGCCCTGTTCGATAAGAACTGTCTCGATCTGTGACGGGAAAACATTTACACCGCGGATGATGAGCATATCATCACTTCTTCCCATCGGCTTTGACATCTTGACGTGTGTACGTCCACAGGAGCACGGCTTACGAGTGAGAACACAGATATCACGTGTGCGGTAACGAAGAAGCGGGAATGCTTCTTTTGTGATACAGCTGAACACGAGCTCCCCCTTGCTTCCCTCAGGAAGAACCTCTCCTGTCTCAGGATCGATGATTTCAGCGATGAAGTGATCTTCGTTGATATGCATACCTGTCTGCTCCTGGCACTCAAAGCTTACGCCGGGACCTGAAATTTCAGTGAGACCATAGATATCATACGCGCGGATTCCAAGCTCGCGCTCGATATCGCGACGCATCTCTTCACTCCATGCTTCTGCTCCGAATATACCGGCCTTGAGCTTTATCTGATCTTTTATGCCGCGCTCTTTGATAGATTCTGCAAGATATGCAGCATATGACGGTGTGCAACAGAGGATGGTTGAACCAAGGTCTGTCATAAACTGGAGCTGACGCTCTGTGTTACCTGAGGACATCGGAAGTGTGAGGCATCCTGCTTTGTGAGAGCCGCCATTGAGACCCGGGCCGCCTGTGAAAAGGCCATAACCATAGCTTACGTGGCAAACATCTTCATTTGTGCCGCCGACAGCGACGATTGCACGTGCACAGCAATCTTCCCAAAGATCAATATCGTGCTGAGTGTAGAAAGCTACGACGCGCTTGCCTGTTGTGCCGGAGGTTGACTGGATGCGAACACAATCAGCAAGAGGCTTTCCCATAAGCCCATAAGGATATGCCTCGCGAAGATCGTCCTTTGTGAGGAACGGAAGCTTGTGGAGGTCATCAACACCCTTTATATCATCAGGTGTTACGCCTTTTGCCTCCATTTTCTTGCGATAATAGGGAACATTTTCCCACACGTGTTTGACCTGCTTTACAAGGCGCTCATTCTGCCACGCCCGAATCTGCTCATATGAAGCAGTTTCGATTTCAGGTTGATAGTATCTTTTTTCCATTTTTCCCACGCTCCTTATATCATTTAGAATTTCTTCCCAAATCGAAAGCCTTTTTGTTCATTTCGAGGAATTTTGCAGGCACACTCTGCTCTATTGCCTGCATCCATTCTTCAACTGTTGCGTCAAAATAGTTTGAAAGACGCCCCATAAGCACGATGTTTACCGCCTTGGAGGAACCTGCCTCCTCAGCAAGCGACAGCGCGTCAAATGCATCGAGATCAATCCCTGCAGCTGCCATTTTCTTATCAAGATCTGACGGATACTCTGCAGCACCTGTGATAATCGGCATCGGATTTATCTGCTGTGTGTTTGTGATAATCTTGCCGCCCGGCTTTAAAAACTCAGTCCAGCGCGCAGCCTCCAAAAGCTCAAACGAAACGATGAAATCGGCTTCGCCCTTATCAATAATCGGAGAATATACCTTATCACCATAACGGACATATGTAACAACGCTTCCACCGCGCTGGCTCATTCCGTGAACCTCAGAAACCTTTATGTCATATCCCTTTGTGAGGAGCAGACGACCAAGAAGCTTTGAAGCGAGAAGACTTCCCTGTCCGCCTACGCCAACTATCATTACATTTTTAGTTTCCATTCTGTTAAACCTCCTTCGGTGCTGAAAGTGCATCAAACTTACAAAGCTGCTCACATACGCCACAGCCTGTGCAAAGAGTGTTGTCTATCTTTGCCTTGCCACCCGACATACTGATTGCAGGGCAGCCTATCTTCATACACATCTTACAGCTCTTGCACTTATCCTGATCTACAACGAGAGGTTTATTGTGCTTTACATATTTGAGAAGCGCACACGGGCGACGCGAGATGATAACCGAGGGCTCTTGTGCTTCCAACTCTTCTTTTATAGTTGTTTCACATTCTTTCAGGTTATACGGATCAACAACACGGACGCGGTTTATTCCGATTGCTCTGCAGAGTGTCTCCAGATCAATCTTTGAGGCCGGATCCCCCTTGAGGTTGTAGCCTGTTGTCGGATTCTGCTGATGCCCTGTCATACCTGTGATCGAGTTATCGAGGATGATAACCGTCGAATTTGATGAATTGTATGCAATGTTGACAAGCCCTGTCATACCTGAATGCATAAACGTCGAGTCGCCGATTACCGCAACTGTTTTGCCGTCGCTCTCGCCCTTGTTTGCTTTATTGAAGCCGTGAAGTCCCGAAATCGAAGCACCCATACAGATTGTGCTGTCAAGTGCGGAAAGCGGAGGAACTGCGCCAAGCGTGTAGCAACCGATGTCACCGTGGACGGTTATCTTGTTCTTTGCAAGAGTGTAGAACAGGCCTCTGTGCGGACATCCTGCACACATAACAGGAGGACGGTTGGGAATGCTGTCATCAAGCTTTATGCCGCACACAGTTTCCTTACCGAACTTATCTGCAACGATATTCTGAGAGAATTCATCAATGCAGGAGAAAATATCCTTTCCTGAAACATCTATGCCGATATTTCTGCAATGCTCTTCGACAAAGCTGTCGAGTTCTTCAACAACGATGACCTTATCGACACTCTTTGCAAAGTTTTCGATAAGCTTTACAGGAAGCGGCCATATCATACCGAGCTTAAGCACCGGGTATTTATCTCCGCATACTTCCTTTACATACTGATATGATGTTGAAGATGTGATTATACCGACGCTCTTGTCACTGCCCTCTTCAACACGGTTGAAGGATGCACTTTCTGCATATTCGGAAAGCGCAAGCGTGCGCTCTTCAACTATCGGATGGCGGCGCTTTGCGTTGCCCGGCATCATAATGAACTTTGCAGGATTCTTTTCGTATGCTTTTTCCGCTTCAACGCGGTCTGAGGTTTCTACGATGCTCTGCGAATGGGCAACACGTGTGCACATTTTAAGAAGCACCGGAGTGTCGAACTTTTCTGAAATTTCATATGCAAGCTTTGTGAATTCGATAGCTTCCATAGAATCCGCCGGCTCGAACATCGGAATCTTTGACGCTCTTGCATAGTGTCTTGAATCCTGTTCATTCTGAGAGCTGTGCATACCCGGGTCGTCCGCAACGGCGATTACCATACCGGCATTGACGCCTGTGTAGGAAATCGTAAACAACGGGTCTGCCGCAACATTCAGGCCAACGTGCTTCATTCCGCAGAAGCTGCGCTTGCCTGCCATAGCTGCACCAAACGCCGATTCCATTGCAACCTTCTCATTAGGTGCCCACTCTGCATAGACTTCTTCATATTTTGCCACCATTTCGGTGATTTCCGTACTCGGAGTTCCCGGATAGCTTGAAACGAAGCTGCAGCCTGCTTCATAGAGGCCGCGCGCAACCGCTTCGTTGCCGAGCATTAACTTTTTCATTTTGCAAATACCTCCTGTTATAACACCAATATACCATTAACTAACCTGTAATCTGAGCTTCAACGAGCCTTCCTTTGCAGTATTTTTCACGAAGCGCCGGTTTCTCAATTTTGCCCGTTGGGTTGCGCGGAACCTTTTCAAAGAAGATTTTGCGCGGACGCTTATAGCGCGGCAGCTGCTCACAGAAGGTGTTTATCTCCTCTTCTGTGCATTCCATTCCCTCTTTGATTTCAATGATTGCAGCGCAGATCTCACCGAGACGTGCATCCGGAAGCCCGATAACCGCAACGTCTTTTATCTTGTCATGAGCGCGAAGGAAATCTTCAATCTGAACCGGATAGAGATTTTCTCCGCCGGAAATGACAACATCCTTCTTTCTGTCTACGAGATATATAAAGCCGTCTTCATCTTCGCGCGCCATATCGCCTGTATAGAGCCATCCGTCTTTCAGGACCTCGTTTGTTGCCTCTTCATTCTTATAATAGCAAAGCATAACGCCGTCGCCCTTGACAATGAGCTCTCCGACATCTCCGCGCTTTACCGGGTTGCCGTTTTCGTCAACAATCTTTGCTTCCCACTTATATCCCGGCTTTCCGATTGCACCCACCTTATGAACATTCTCAACGCCGAGATGAACACATCCGGGACCTATGGATTCCGAAAGGCCATAGTTTGTATCATACTGATGATGCGGGAACATCTCAAGCCAACGCTTTATGAGACTCGGCGGCACAGGCTGTGCGCCGATGTGCATTAATCTCCATTGTGAGAGACGGTATTTATTTTTGTCAACCTTTCCGGACTCCAGAGCATCAAGCAAATCCTGCGCCCACGGAACGAGCAACCAGACTATGGTGCACTTTTCCTCTGTCACTGCGCGGAGAATCCACTCAGGCTTTACGCCACGCAGGAGCACTGCACGGCTGCCCGAAAGAAGCGAACCGAACCAATGCATCTTTGCACCTGTGTGATAAAGCGGCGGAATACAAAGAAACACATCGTCTCTTGTCTGACTGTGATGGTTCTGTTCCGTCTCACACGAGCACACGAGTGAGCGATGATTGTGAAGTATTGCCTTGGGGAATCCTGTTGTTCCCGACGAGAAATAAATCGCAGCATAATCGCTCTCCGAAAGAGCAACCGGCGGCGCACTCGATGAGCAATATCCCATAAGCTCAAGACAATTTTCAGTATATTCCGGGCCGTCTTTTCCGACGAAAAACAAAGTATGTACATCGCCGAGATTATCGGCTATTGCATCCATACGGCTTATGAACTCAGGGCCGAAGGCAAGAACCTCAACATCCGCAAGCTCAAGGCAATATTTGATTTCATCGCTTGAATATCTGAAGTTCATCGGAACAGCTATGCAGCCTGCCTTCAGGATTCCAAAATAAATCGGGAGCCATTCGATGCAGTTCATAAGAAGGATTGCAACCTTTGTCCCCTTTTTTAGCCCACGGCTCAGGAGGAGATTTGCAAAGCGGTTTGCCCGTCTGTCGAAATCCTTCCATGTGATTTCACGGCGATATGGCGCATCGGTTCCTGCACTTTCTATGAGATTGAAATCCCACCAGGTTGTGACCTTATCGCGTTCTTCCGAAGGATTAAGCTCTACAAGACTGATCTCCGAGCCATATAGCCTTGCATTTCTCTCCAAGAAATCTGTAATTACCATTTTTATATCTCCTTATCTCTTTTTCTTCGACAGAAAACAAAAAACGCCCACTGCCGTAAAGCAGAGGACGATTATAAATCGTGGTACCACCTCAGTTTACCGTGTGAGTTCTCACACGGCCTCATTACCAGCTGTTTCGGGCATACCCGTCTTCACCTAATGGAAATAACGTTCAGCAAAGCCGCTCCGAAAGGTAATTCCGCATACGCGCAAGCTTTGCCTCGCACCGACCGGCAACTCTCTGAAACTGCTTTCGCACACGTACTTTTTTTCATCATCGCGTTAAAATATTCGGATAATATAGTTTAACATTTTTATCGCTTCAAGTCAATGAAAAATTTTAATTTTGCACCTTCAATTTGACAAGATTTTCATTTTATTTACATAACAAGCGTTCCGTTATCACTCTCTATCAAAATCAGAATTCTCTCCTCGTGCAACGTATGCGGATTTATATATACGATGCAATGTGTTCCATCACGCATTCTGCAGATAAATTCGTGTGTCAGAAGCTCCCCCGTTCCGTCAGTCGGAATAATTGCAGGCGAATATGCCAGAATCTGCAGCTCTTCAGAAACGCGTTTCTTTGCTTCATCACGCGTTTTTGAAATATCTTCCGTGTCACGTTTTTTGTGATTCTTGATATATCCCGCCGCATCAAAATTGACAAGGCTGCCATCTTCAAGCGAGACCGTTATTTTCACAAGATCCGGATATACCGTCACACCTTTGCTTGTCGCTGCAAAATTCACTGTAAGCGTATTTCCGTATCTCATATAATATGTCTGAACCATATCCGTATATCCGTTCTTGCCAAGAATTTCCTTTCCCTTCTCAACCGCAACCTCAATCGGCACGGAGCTGTTTTCAGCTGTTTTGGAAGAAATAACGCGAAACACCTTTCCTCCAAGCCTTGTAATATCAACATAATATGCACCATCTGTCACGGTTACAAGCTCTATGCCATCTTCGACGTGTGCTTCTTCTATCGAAAATCCTTCTTTTTTTGCATTCACAAATTCTGCAGCTGTTTTCAGCAAATCTTCATCGCTGACAGCATCAAGCCCTGAAAGCAGCTCCTTAGTACCCTCGGTTTCATCGGAAAACGGCCCGTCATATATAAGGACAGGATATTCCGAAAACTCACGTTCAAGCAATCTGATGTCTTCAAAAAAGGCATCTCCACCCTCTGAAAGCTTGATTTTTGCAAGATCGGCGCCCTCTTCATTCACTCTTGCGGAAATACTCTGCAGCTCATACATAAGGCTGTCAGCACGCTTTGCAAGGTCCGCTATTTCCGCAGTGGCCTCCCCACTCTCAAACTCTCCGCGAGCTGCCTTTTTCATCAAATAATATGCATAATCGCCTGTACGGCTTATGAATTTTGTTGTATTTTCAAGTGATAGCTCGCTTACGGGAAGCCGTGAAAGTGCACGCGAAGAGTTTTCAGCCTCACGGAAGACCTCTCCGCAAAGGGAAACAAGCATCGCCGCATCATTGGAGCATGAGCATTTCTCCAACGCATAGTCAAGCTTTGTGATACCTGCAAGCAGCTCTGCAAAGGCATAGCTGTACCCATCCGAAATCACTTGCTCATATCTCGACGCACGGCGCATATTCTGCACCGACATTGCGATAAGAACGGAAAATGCGAATGCAAGAAAAGCTATTGCTCTCACAATGACACGTCTGCTCATACCTTCTTACCTCCATCAACTCTTACATCTCTCCTTATTTTTACCTCAGTTGTATGAAATATACAAAAATTTAACAAGAATATTTATTGCATTCCAAAGCATTTGAATGTATAATATAAAAGTTGAATTATGACAAAATCTGTATAACAGGTGGTTTTTTTGAGTAATTTTCTTTTTTCAGTGAACGCTGTTATTCCGTTGTTCATTCTCACGGCACTCGGCTGGTGTCTGACGAAATTCAAAGTCTGGAACAGCGATTTTCTTAAAACGGCGAACAGCATTTCCTTTAACATTCTTATCCCTTGCAATCTCTTCTGTAACATCTACAAAGCCAATTTCACTGAAGTTTTTGATATTAAGCTGCTCATTTTCTCGCTTATAACTGTTGCGATAATCGTCGGAATAGGTTTTTGCATCGTTCCTGTATTGACAAAGGACCGAGCGCGCCAGGGAGTTGTTCTTCAGGCTCTTTTCCGAGGCAACTTTGCTTTGCTCGGTCTTCCGCTCTGTGAAGCTCTTGCCGGTGAGCAAGGCGCTCAGATTGCATCGGTTTTCCTTGCATTCCTCATACCTGCATTCAATGTTCTCGCTACAATAATCCTCAGCGTATACAGCAATGACAAAATCGAATCCCCTGCGCAGATTATTTTAAAGATTCTCAAAAACCCATTGATTATCGGCTGTATACTCGGGCTCATCTTCTCCCTCACAAAATCTTTTTTCGAGATCCCGAACATCATATACAAGCCTATCAACGACTTAAAAAGCGCAGCAACCCCGTTTGCACTTCTTGTGCTCGGCGGTGATTTTAAATTCAAAAGCTTTATGTCAAACCTCAAAGCGGTTATCTCCACAGGACTCACACGCCTTGTTCTTGTCCCCGGCGTTGCCATTGCAGCCGCGGCGCTTTTAGGGTTCCGAGGAATTCACATCGCACTTATCATCAGCACCTTCGGCACACCTGTCGCCGTCGCTTCCACAGCGATGACATATAAAATGAACGGAGATTATAACCTTGCCTGTCAGGTAGTTGTTTTCACCACAGTTTTCTCTGCTTTGACAATAACGATGTGGGCTTTCATCACAAAGACCATCGGAATATTATAAAATCCTTGGAGGTTGTATGATTATGTTTAAAAAAGCACTGACCATCATTTTGGCCGCATCTCTTATTTTTTCACTTGCCGCCTGCTCCTGGAGCAATGAACCGGAAGCTCTCTCAGGCGTCGCCCCTTCTTCCGTGGACGTTTCACCGACGCCGATAAGCGGTGAGGGTGAGTTTATGTATGACAGCCAGCTCTCGCTTGCAGATTCATTCAACCAGATGAATTCGCTTCGAGTAACAATATGTGATGATATGTATTCAGCTGTTGTCGGTTTTTCCGATGACTCGGCATGGGTTCCTGTCGCAGCAAGCAAATACGCGCTCGGAAGCGACGAATTTCTCGCTGCTTCATATATAATGGAGATGGAGCCGAGCGTCACAGCAAAAAAGCTTATGCGTGAAAACGGCTTTGAAAACATCGAAATCTCCAATCTCGACATTGAAAACACGTGGAAGATCACAGCCACAAAAGAGGAAAACGGCATCAATAACAATTATGAATACACCGTTATGTACGGTGCGGAATCAGACTCTTATCGTTTCACCCTCACAATAAACAACGATCCGAATATGATGCTTGCTTCCAGAAGAATCACCGGTGGATATGCAGTTCAGGTCTGGACTCCCGAGGGGTCATATCACATTCTTGCTCAGGACATTCAGGAAGGGCGTTTCGGTTTTATCCCGAAGCAGCGTGATGCCGCGATTGAATTCCCCGAAAATGACATCTATTTTGACGATTCGCCAATCACAAGCTCATTTACTACAACAGGTGCTGAATATACCTTCCTTCTCGCAAACAGCATCCTTTACATTGCCAAGGACGGCGCAAACTACGCTATACCGCTCAACCGATAATAATAACACAATAAAAATGAGAGCAAGAAATTTATTTCTTGCTCTCATTTTTATTATATGTTATACTTTAGAATAGCTCGCTTATCCTTTGGTTTATCACTTCGCGCCGACGAAGGATATACTCCGCACATTTTGGATATGCACCAAACTCTATATTCATTCCGGCTTCTTTTTCAATCAGCTGAACTACAGCTTCACGCCCTATTTTCGATGCAAGAAGCTCCATCGCACGCATATCTGAAATGCCATCGGCAAATACGATTATTCTGAGCGATTCGGCCACACCGTCTTTATAGGGATATACCGAAAACGCATCGCCCGACTGGAATGCGCCGTCGGCATCTGTTATTACATAGGGATTGAGTTGTCCTTCAGAACGCTGGGTATAATAGAAATTATACCCCCAGTGTAAAAAGCCGCTGATATTATATTTAAACATCTGATCAGCTATAACGCGGTTGCGATAGGACGGCATTGCAATAAAGCGGTTGCTCACCTTATTTGCCTGGCAAGTGCAATAATATGTCCAGCGTTCTTTTATATCCGCACGCAAAAATGATTCAATCTGGTCGTTTGCAGGAACAGGAAGCTCGACCACACCTTCTTTATAGAAGGCAACATCCGAAAGCGCATCCATTATTTTATATCCGGACAGATATTTTTTCACTATCGCCTTTGCTGCGAGATAGTTTGCCTTTGCCTCATCTCCGTGTGGCTCGTCGGATATATGGAAATATGTTTTATCAGCTATCCCCTTTTCTTTGAGATAAGCATCCATCGAAGGAAGGAACGCTTGGAGAAATGCTTTATACTCTTCTGATGTTGAGGATACATCCCAACCGAAAATGCGTTTTTCCTCACCGTCAACCTCTGCCATAATTTTGGGAGTGCATTTTGCTCCCCATTGAGTGAAGAGGTGTGATATTTCAAAATATTCTATTCCGTTTTTTCTGCACATATCAATCCAGCGATTGAGAGCAGAAAAATCAAATGAATAGGATTCCCCTGTTTTTCTGACAGCAACCAGCTGCGCTGTCGGTCGCTCTGCACCTATGGCCGTATCAAGCGGCGGCGTAAAAACCGGAGTAAGGATCATATTGATTCCGTTTTTCGCGGCGCATTTCACAAACCTTTCAATATACCCCCAATGCTCTTCAGAAAACATCGGAACATTGAAATATGACGCTATGCAATCACAATGGAACCATTGTGTGAAAACAAGTGACTGCGCAGGAAGCTCGGCATTTATAATATCAAGCGCCATAGTTTTGCTATATGTCACTTCTTCATCCTCTTCAAAGGTGAATGCAATTTTTATATCATATTTTCCGGCATTCACTTCTCCATCGAGATCGACGGTTATCCAGAAGCTTTCCCATCTTGCGCCGATTATATCGGTATCCGCAATATCTATCGGGATGAGCGCATCGGGAGCAAGCCCCGGAGCTGTCATGAGATAATCGTCGTCACAGTTATCTGCTTTCAGCGGCATCTGTACCGGAACGTTAAGCACGCGGCGCACCGTTATATATTTTTCAAGCGGCGAATCTATCGTTATCTTCAGATGCTTTTTCTCGGCATTTTTTTTGAAATATGCAATCTGATATGAAACGCGTTCGTTTTTCAGCGCACTGAGTTTTGCTATCTCACTGCACTCCGGGCGTTTTTCCATAAACACTTTTTCAAGTGATGATATCTGCAGGAATTCTGTTTTATTCATTTTATCACCTCGGGAAATAGAATAGCACACACAATTTCAGATGTCAACAACTTGGATAAACAACATCTTTTTCTGCAAATCCACAATCACATCGTTACAATACAGGAGGTTTTTATATGCTCAGAATAGGTTGCCATTTATCATCTTCCAAAGGCTATCTCGCTATGGGAGAAACAGCAAAAAGCATAGGCGCAAACACATTTCAGTTTTTCACACGCAATCCTCGCGGCGGCGCGGCCAAGCAGATCGATCCCGACGACATATCGGCCTTTCTTGATTTTTCCAAAGAAAATGATATCGGCCCGATTCTCGCCCACGCACCATACACACTCAATGCCGCGGCAAAGGAGCCGAGAATCCGCGAATTTGCTCTCATCACAATGCAGGATGATATGAAGAGACTTGAACAGACTCCCGGAAATTTATATAACTTCCATCCGGGCTCTCACGTCGGTCAGGGCACAGAGCTCGGCATTGAGCTCATCGTCGATATATTGAATCAAATTATATCACCCGAACAATCGACAACCATCCTTCTCGAGACAATGGCCGGCAAGGGCAGCGAAATAGGCGGCAGTTTTGAGGAAATAAGCAGAATAATTTCTCGCACCGAGCACAGTGACAAGCTCGGTGTCTGCCTTGACACCTGCCACGTTTTTGACGGCGGCTATGATATCAAAGGAAATCTTGAGAGCGTGCTTTCTGAGTTTGACAGAGTTATCGGTCTTTCAAGGCTTCACGCCATACATCTCAACGACAGCCTTCACGGTTTTGAAAGCCACAAGGACCGCCACGCAAAAATCGGCGAAGGCTTTTTAGGTCTCGAAACCTTTGCCGCAGTCATAAATCACCCAAGTCTTCGTGAGCTTCCGTTTTATCTCGAAACCCCGAATGAGCTCGACGGATATGAAAAGGAAATAGCGCTTTTAAAGAGCGTATACAACAGCTAAAGGAGATATTTTTATGAAATGGTTGATTGCATCCGACATTCACGGGTCTGCAAAATTCTGCCGTCTTCTGCTCGAAGCATATAAAGCAGAAAAGGCAGACAGACTTCTTATTCTCGGCGACATTCTCTATCACGGACCGCGCAATAACCTTCCCGGCGAATATGCCCCCAAAGAGGTTATTGCAATGCTCAACGCGATGAAGGATGAAATTCTCTGCGTCAGAGGAAACTGTGACACAGAGGTTGATCAGATGGTCCTCGATTTTCCTATTATGGCTGACTACGCTGTGCTCACGGTCGGCGATCACATGATATATGCAACACACGGCCACAACTATAATATGGCAAACATACCACCGATGAAAAGCGGCGATGTGCTTCTCCACGGTCACACGCATATCCCAAAATGTGTCCAATTCGGCGACGGTCTGTTATATTGTAACCCCGGTTCGGTTTCCATTCCGAAAGAAGATTCGCCTCACAGCTATATGACACTCGACGGCAATGAGCTTTTATGGAAAAGTCTTGACGGCAAAATATATATGACTCACACATTATAAACGAAAAACGGTCACATCGGGATTGGCTCTTCAGCCTGCCTTATGTGACCGTTTTCTGTTATTTTTTAGAGCTGAGCCTGCTGTCAATCCTTTCGCGCATTACACCTATCTTTCTCACCACTGCACGGTAGTTTGACTGCACGCTTTCTATAATTCTGGCCGTCTTCGGCTTGAAGAACATATCAAGCTTTCCGACAAAATCGCATCGCTCACCGGCAAATCCTGCCTTGAACCTTATGAGGCCATCAAGCTGTGTCTTTTCCATATCACCTGTTATGCCGCGGAAATCATAGATATTGCAGTTGTTTTCTATCGTCCACTTTATCATTTCCCATTGCATCATATAGTTTGGCATACGGTTTCGTTCGCGATTGCTGCTCGCCCCATAGAGATACCACACCTTGTCGCCATAGAGAATCGCAACCGCTCCCGAAAGCAGCTGCCCTTCATATTCCATAAGATAGAGACGAAGGTTGTCAGGAGCCAGCGCATCATACACATCCTCAAAATACTTGAGACTTCTCGCCATAAAGCCGTCGCGTGCGGCGGTTTCCTTCATAATTTCAACGAATGCCGGCAGATCCTCTTTCGTTCCTATTCTTGAGGTCACGCCTTTCTTCACGGACAGACGCACGTTATAGCGCGTTTTTGAATGGAAAGCCGCGAAGATTTCTTCCTCATTTCTTCCGTTGACAGGAAGGCGGAATACATAGCGCGCCTGAAGATATTCAGGCCTGTGCTTCGTGTTGTTGACGGTAAAGCCTGCATCACAAAGCTCTTTGAGATATGGATCATCATCAAGGATATCCGGATCTATCGAAAGCTCATATGCGTTATATTTATCGCCAAGCCTGCGCGCCTCGGCAAGGAGCTCAAGCAGCGTTGCCGTGTCTCCGTCGCTCGTAACAGGGCCGCGCGGACAATACATATGAGTATATTTCGTTTTAGGGACACGGCTCGTCATAATGAGCATACTTCCCAAAACGTTACCATTCTCATCAACAGACATAAACGCATCGCATTTCCACGGCTTTTTGAAGGATGCCCATTTAAGCGATTTCACAAAATGTCCTCTCGGATGCGACTCTACGAATGTTTCATATTTTTTCGCACCTTTTTCATCTGTTACATATTCTATCATAATCTTATTTCCTTCCTGTAATTCTTCTGACGAACGCCGCCGCACCCTTGAGCGAATTAACATAAAAATCAGCAGCACTGTTATATATGATATCTATTCTTCCGATAAACGAGCAGAGCTCGCCTCCAAAACGTTTTTTGAATCGCACAAGCCCTTCTATCGGCTTGAGCTTGTCACCCTCTCCGGCAATTCCTCTCATATCATACGACGGGCAGCCGTTATCGCGCGACCAACGCATCATCTCCCATTGCATAAGGAAATTCGGCAGTGTTTCTTTATGTTCATCGTTGCTCCCGGCATACATATGCCATGTCTTTGAAGCATATTTTATGAGCACAGAGCCTGCTATCGGAGTTCCTTCATATTCAACAATAAAGAGCTTGACTGCATCAGGCCCCAATGCGTCATACATTTCGTAAAAATAGTCCTCACCGCGAGCTGTAAAGCCATCTCGCTTTGCAGTCTCCGAAAGCATAGCACAGAAGCACGGGATGTCTTCCCTTGACCCAAGTCTGCATATTGCACCGCTCTTTATCGAGGTGCGCACACTGTAGCGCGCTTTTGAATGATAGGATGCCATAAGCTCATCATCAGACTTTGCCACATCTATGCGATATACCGCAAACGGCTGTAGAATCGCATTGTCACGTGCATTGTCTCCTATACGCGAGTTATGTGATTTAAAGCAATCAAGCCACACTGTATCGCCTTCTGTAATATCCGGATCAAGCGTGAGCTTATATGCGCCGATCTCTTTTGCTAGCTCTGCAGCGGCATCCAGAAGCTCCGAAAGCGCCGCTGTATCTGTTCGGCTGCAAACCGGACCTCGCGGAGAATATAAGAATTTCTTTTTTGTTCTTCTTACCTCCTGCAGAAACAGAAGCATTGTCCCACGCGGATTATCCGCTTCATCAATCGATACAAGCGCAAAGCTTTTTTGCTTTTTCTTAAACACAGCCCATTCCGGAGATTGCATAAAGTGACCGCTATGGTGTGCGCTGATGAAATCGCTGTATTTTTTTAATTCTTCAATAGTTATACGTTTTACCATATAAATGCCTCAAATACAATATCTTTTATTTTACATTTCATTGTATCACATATATATGGTAAAATGCAACAATCACCGCTAAAAAAAGCGGTGATTGCTGCATTTTATATCAGTCGCACATTCTTCTTTCGCATTCACTGCGCTCCTTGCAGCCGCAACGATGACATTCAACTTCATTTTCGCAGCTTGCGCGCCCACCTGCATCCACACGATTCATTCTTATATCACTGTAATTTGCATTGTTCCGGCAGCGGTTACGGCAACAACGATTGAAAAAACCGCCAAAAAGGCACATATTGTATTCCTCCCGTTTAAATTTGGGACAAACATTTCTTGTCCGCTTTATCATATGCAAAAAACGGCTTTGTGTTACTTTAGGCAGATTGCTAAATTCATCAAAATGTGATACAATAATAAAAAACAAAAGGAGTGATTGATTTGAAAATAAAATGGACAGAAGATACAACTGCAAAAGTTATCTCAAACTCTGCTGTTGCAGTTATCGCCATCGCTTTTTATTTTATAATAAAAAATCTTCCCCAAATTCTTTCCGGAGGAAGAATGCTTTTTAAAATTCTCGCGCCTTTTGTTATCGGATTTGTAATCGCTTATCTTCTCTCAAGACCGGTAAACACGCTTGAAGGCTTTTTTAACCGTTTTCTGTTCAGAAAATCAAAATACCAGAATTCCATCAACCGCGGTATCGCGATAACAATTACCTTCATTCTTCTCTTCCTTCTCATTTCGCTTATTATGTATTCAATAGTTCCTCAGCTGATAGACAGCGTGACAAGGCTGGCGCGGAACGCAGACGGATATATCCGCTCTGTAAACACTTTTCTTGACAAATTCTTCAGACACTTCAACATTGATCCGATTATCTTTGAGGATATCCTCGGCTCATCCCAGGATTTATTCAAAAAGCTGACTGAATATGTCGCGGCGAAGCTTCCTAAAATATTTGATTTCTCTGTTTCTGTCGGCTCCGGCATCACAAACTTTTTCATAGGCTTTATCGTTTCCATATATATGCTCAGCGGCAAAGAACGCTATGGTGCACAAATAAAAAAGATTCTGTTTGCACTTTTCCCCGAAAGATTTGTGAATGAAACATTATCCGCTTTTGCATGTATGGATGAAACCTTCGGAAAATATTTTTCCGGCCAGATACTCGATTCGTTTATCCTCGGCACAATCTGCTTTATTCTCATGTCTATATTCGGTATGGAATATGCCCTTCTCATCAGTATGATTATCACAATAACAAACTTCATCCCCTTTGTTGGTCCGTTCATCGGCGCCATACCAAGCATCTTCATACTCCTTATGGTTCAACCGCTCAAGGCACTTTGGTTTGCTCTTATGATTATCGTGCTCCAACAGCTTGACGGAAACATCCTTGCTCCGAAAATCGTCGGCAAAACGACAGGTCTTTCCTCCTTCTGGGTTATCTTCTCCATCCTCGTCGGCGGTGATCTCTTCGGAATTACAGGAGTTGTCCTTGCTGTTCCGACATTCTCGGTTGTATACACCTTCGCAAAGCGTTTTATCGAAAGCAAACTTCGCAAAAAAGGAAAACCAACGGAGACAAGTGAATATTATTGATAATATAGAATGCAAACAAAAGAGCTTCAGCTTTGCTGAAGCTCTCAGCGTGTCGAAAAACTTTCGACACGCTGACGGACTGTCCAAAAAGGTGGGAGATTGACAGAATGGAACCCGAAGGTGTATATGTATACTCCGAGAGGTGACATTCGGGCAAAACAAGCGGAAAATCCCTTGAAACTCGATGTTTCAAGGGATTTTGTTTCCGGAAGTGATTGCTTTTTTGAACGTGGAGATTTTGTAAAACCTCTTTCTTTATCTTTTCTCCGCTTGTGATCTCATGCCTTTTTCGACAGTCTGAGAGCTTCAGCTTTGCTGAAGCTCTTTTGTTTAAAGCGATTTGAGATATTTTATTTCTTTATCTGTCAGGTGGCGCCATCTGCCTGCAGGCATCCGATCAAGTGCAAGATCTCCGATTGTGACTCTTTTGAGACGCAGGACACGCAAATCAGCAGCCTCGCACATACGGCGTATCTGACGGTTGCGGCCTTCGCGTATTATAATATGGAGAAGCCCTCCTTCGGAATTCTCACGCAACACCGCTACATCTGCAGGGCGGGTTTCCTTTCCGTCAATAAGAATCGGTGATTTGAGAACTGTAAGCGCCGTTTCGAGATTTCCGCGCACTGTTACTATATATCCCTTGGGAATCTCACTGGATGGATGAGTCAGCCTATAGGTGAGCTCGCCATCATTCGTCATTATAAGCAGACCTTCCGAGTTGTAATCGAGCCGACCGACAGGGTGAACACGCGTTCCGACATCAACGAGCTCGCTTACTGTTTTCCTGTCTTTCTCATCATCGAGCGAGGTTATATATCCGCGCGGCTTATTGAGCATTATATAATAGCGTTGACCACCGCTTATGACCTTACCTGCAACCTCGATGACATCCTTTGATGCATCCGCCTTATCGCCGAGAGCGGCAACCGCGCCGTTTACGCGCACCTTTCCTTCGGAAATAAGCTTTTCAGCATTGCGCCTTGAACACTCGCCGCAGGCTGCAATTATCTTTTGTAATCTTTCTTCCATATTCTTTCTCTCCGTTTTTGAAAATTACCAATCCCCGAGCTCATACATAACGGCCGTTATAACGGCAAGAGGAGCTGTTTCTGTTCTCAATATCCTCGGCCCGAGAGTCACCGTTGCGATGCCTTTGTTTCTTGCAACTGCCGCTTCCATATCATCAAAACCGCCTTCCGGACCGATAAAGATGTTTACCCTTTTCTTTCCACACGCAACGAGGATATCTCTGAGCTTTTTATCTCCTTCGCATTCATATGGCATAAGGTTGAGCGCATCCGCATCATTCTGCATACACAAAACGGCTTCGTCAAACGAAATGATGTCGCCGATTTCCGGAATAATGCCGCGCCCACATTGTTTTGCAGCCTCAGCGGCAATCTTCTGCCAGCGCACAACCTTTTTCTCGCCATCGCTCGGGCGGCTGACTGCACGTTTTGTTATGACCGGCACTATTTTCACAGCCCCCAGCTCGACACACTTCTGCACGATATAATCCATCTTATCGCTTTTTGGCATACCCTGATAAAGAACAATATCGATTTCTGCCTCCGCGCGATTGGGATGCTTATCAATTATCTCGCACACAACACGGTCTGACGACAGCTCTGCAACTTCGCATTCATAATCTGTTTTCTGCTTATCACATACTGTTATCAAATCACCGGCACGAAGACGCAGCACCTTTGAAATATGCTTTACATCTTCGCCCTGTATATATACTTTTGTGCCTGCCAGCTGTTCGCTGTCAACAAAAAATCTCGGCATATGCTACACCTCGCTCGATTTCTTTTTGAATTATACCAAATATTCTTGCATTTTACAACAGTTTGCCAGAACAAAAAACACTTATTTGTCATTCCAAGGCGCAAGCCGAAGAATCTTTAATTGGATTAATTTCGCATTTTTTAAGATCCTTCGCTCACACACAGAATGACATCCTGTACTGTTTTTAACACACTCAAAAACACGGCAGAAGTAATCTGCCGTGTTTTGACTCTTATCTTATTCCGAAATTTTCGATGATATAGTCCATATCCTTATCACCGCGACCGGAAAGGTTGATGAGAACAGAACCGTGCTCCATGGTTTTTGCAAGCTTCATACCATAAGCGACCGCATGTGAGCTTTCAATTGCCGGGATGATGCCTTCAAGACGCGCAAGCTTATAGAATGCGTCCACGGTTTCCTCATCGTCTATTACATCATATTTTACTCTGCCGATTTCCTGAAGGAAAGCGTGTTCAGGACCGGATGACGGATAGTCAAGGCCGCTTGCTACCGAATATACCGGTGCCGGCTCGCCGTTTTCATCCTTGAGCATTATGCTGTTGAAGCCGTGCATAATTCCCTCTTCGCCATATTTAAGGCTTGCTGCATGGTCACCGAGCTTCGGACCTCTTCCGAGCGGCTCGATACCATATATCTCAACAGGATCGTTGAGGAAGCCTGCGAAGAGCCCTGCCGCGTTGCTTCCTCCGCCGACGCAGGCAACGATTGCATCCGGAAGGTGACCTGTCATATCGATAAACTGCTCTCTTGCCTCTATACCTACAACGCTCTGGAAATCGCGCACCATCATCGGGAACGGATGAGGACCGAGAACCGAGCCTATGCAATAGATTGCATCGTTATATTCCTTGCTGTAGGCATCAAACGCCGCGTCAACAGCCTCTTTGAGCGTCCGCAGCCCATGTGTTACCTCGACGACATTTGCGCCGAGAATCTTCATTCTCGCAACATTCGGAGCCTGTTTTTTTATATCGACAGAGCCCATATAAATATCACATTCAAGCCCGAAATATGCAGCTGCCGTCGCAAGTGCAACACCGTGCTGACCTGCTCCTGTTTCAGCGATAACCTTTTTCTTGCCCATATATTTTGCAAGAAGAGCTTCACCCATACAATGGTTGAGCTTATGCGCACCTGAATGGTTTAAATCCTCGCGCTTTGCATAGAGCTGAACCTTGCCGCCAAGTGCATCCGAGAGCCTTTCGAGATGTGTTACAGGTGTCGGCCTGCCCTGAAATTCTTTTCTTATTCTGCGCAGCTCTGCTATGAACTTTCTCGACTGGCAGATGGAATAATATGCCTCTGTTATCTCTGCCATTGCTGCCTTGAGCTTATCATCGACGTATACGCCGCCGTATTTTCCGAAATATCCTTCTTTATCCGGGTAATTGCTGAAGTATGTGTCAAAATCTACACCTTTGAAATTCATATTATATTCCTCCGTAAATATTATATTTTAATTGATGAATGATGTTAAATACCACGCCATCGTTTTGTAAGCAGAAACATCGTATCTCCTCCGTAATAAAAAACGCCCTTGACAGAATTTTTGTATCTGCCAAGGGCGAATAAAAGCTTTATCCGCGGTGCCACCTTGATTCACGGCCACCACCGTGCACTTTCAGGATACCTTCATATCCCCGGTAACTGACGCATACCAACGCGTTGCAGAATACTCTGCGAAAAACCTTTTCGCATTTGACTGCACCCTCAGCGGCCCATTTGAAGATCTGTGTTTCACCCGATTCTCAGCAACGCGGGCTCTCTTTAGAAGCATAATCAGCTTTATCTCCGCCTCAACGGTTTGTGCTATTCATTTTTAATTATATTATCACTTCATCGCGGATTTGTCAATGATTTTATTACTTAATTCTTTCAATAACCGCATCTGCTTCCCAAATAGTAACAAATGCCTTCGGAGCAATTCGCCCATCGCTTGTACCCTTTATTATTCCGTTTGCAACAAGATACGAAACTGCTTCTTTTGCGTAATCTGAAACAAGATTATAATCGGAGAAACTCGTTGCACTTACTCCTGCAGAACTATCTGTCGCAAGTTCTTTTCCTGTTACCTTCAATGCGCGATATACCATAACCATCATATCCTGACGCGTTATAAAGCTATCGGGAGCGAATTTATCATTGCCTATTCCATTGACTATTCCAAGCTTCTTTGCGACAGAAACTGCTCTTGCATAGTCAGCAGACGGGAGAACATCGGAGAAATTATTATCCGGAGTTTCTTCTATTTCAAGTCCTTCTACAAGCGCCTTTACAAATTCAGCACGTGTAATGTTGTCAGTCATCTTCGCTCCATTATCATATACTGTCGGAAGCGGAATTCTGAACTTGTCACCTTTTGAAATATTATAAACAAAGCCTGCATCAAGATTAAAATTATCTTTATATTTTCTGATAACGCTTACATCTCCGATATTGAGAGTAACGTTCTTTCCGACCTGCTTTGCAGAATGGATTCTGTATACGCCGTTCTGATCGCCTTCGTTGTCAATATAAATATATTTTCCCGAAAGAAGTTCTGTATCAACAGCACCTTCAAAACTTACTTCTATTTCATTCTCGGAAGAAAGCTTATCTGTAAACGAAACAACACTTCCTGTATATGCGCCATCTCCGTTTGTCTCACCTATAAGCACACCGTCGTTTATATAAGAATAAATATTCTCGCCGAGCGCATTTTCGGAATACACACCGACAAATCCACGGAAATCGAATTTTTCATCAACGTTATATGTCACAGCATTGTTCGTTGCATAAACGATATAATCCGTTCTTCCGTCAACAAGAGTTATCTTTATTGCCTTTGCTACATCAAACTTTGCGGCAGGTCCGTCTTTCTTTACAACCGGAACTATCTCTGCATCGGCAATATATCCCTCGCCCTTATACGGTTCGATAACAGATGTGAAGAGCGTGTCAAGGTCTTTGCCCTTGCGGTGAATGAGCATATAGTCAAGACCGGGGATATTCTTATTGGAGCTTGTTCTCGGAGCATAGCCTTTCATAAGAGCAACCTCCGACGGTGTCCAGTCATTGAGAGCTCTGAACTTGAGGTTGAGGCCTTCTGCATCTACCGGGCTGTCGTTGAAGTCTGTCTGCTCAAAGTTTACGGCGAATGTTCCGTCTTCAAGTCCCTCAGCACGGTTTACATCTGTAAGCCAGGTATAGCCTCTCGGATATTTGAGTGTGTAGTCTGCGTGTGTGTTATCACTATTGGGGTCTTCGCCGTAGGGAACGTTCTTACCTGCATATGTTCCAACAAATGCTCCGTTCTCATCGACCTGAGGAATAAGTGTGAAATCCTCTGTTGTATATCCTTTGTGCGACTGCGTGTGGAAGCTGTAGGTGTGCTGATCTCCGCCCTTTACACGGAAGAAATCGACAGTGTATCCTGCACCGTCAGTTGTATCAACATATACAGCTGTTCTGCGATATTCGCTTACCGCATCATATACCTCGGGAGCTTCGACATCCATAACCTTAACTTTTCCCGAATCATCGAAGTGGAGAGGTGTTCCGCCGGGGATTCCCTTCTGCCATTCCTCGTTCACGGTAACTGCATTGTGTGAAAGAGTGTTCATAACCCACTGATAGCGGTTGGGGTCAAAGCCTGTTGCCTCGGGATATCCTAGATCTGGGGTGAAGTTGAAGCCATAGGCATTGATGCCGAGCTGGAGAATGTCTTGGTGTGCGTGGGAAGTGTTGCTTATTCCGTAGTTCATCCATACATCGTTGCCGCTTCCCATATCGTCACGGAGAATTCCAAGACCGAAGCCTGTTAAGTTTTCGCTTTCAAATTCAAGCTCGCCGTAGGTGTCAATCGCCGCCTGAATGTCAGCCTTCAGGCTATCGTTATTTGAGAAGATGTCGATATATACATCATCAAGATTTCCACCGACCGAATAGTAGTAATTCTGTGCAAGAACAGGGTCACGGAGCATATAGAATGCGTGTAGTGCTTCGTCTGCGGTACTGTAAAGTGCCTTGTTTGCAGTAGAGCCGGAATCTCCGATATGGAGGCTGTAGCCGTGACCGACTGTTTCCTTTATGATGGAATTGAACATCTTCTTATATTTCGGGTTTGCGAAGAGGTTGAGATCGCCATCATAGCCATAGCGGTAAAGGACTTCTGCGACTGAGAGACCGTTTACAACCCAGATTCTGTTATAACCGATACCGACTTCGTTTCCGAAACCGTCACGGTCAACATCATTTACATATTTTGTGAGCATATCGCCGCCGGTGGTTTCACAGAAGGAATCAAACTCACGTCCGTATATCGGGTCAACAATCTTTTCTGTGGGATAGCCGTTTGAAGCTCTTCCGAGCCAATCAAACATCTCACTTGTTTCGGGCTCAGAATCAAGAGCTACTGCGGCAAGTGCAACGGAGAGCTGATGCATTCCGAAATTACCGCGAAGATCTGCACTCTTGGCACCCTTGAATGTTTCACGGAGAACATTATCCTCAATATTCTTGCGGATAAGCTCTGCAGATGTTTTTGTGTTAGAAAGACCAAAGCCCTTTGCCTTTTCCGAGAGGTATTCTATAACCTCTGCCTCACCGAGAATGGGCTTGAAGGCATCGTATGCATAGATAAGCTCATTTGCAACACCCGGTTCCCAAATAGAGCCGACGGTTTTTCCACTGTAGCCTCCGCCGTGAGAGTTTGCATAATTGAGGCTTACCTTGGTAAGGTCGTAGCCGGGATAAAGGTCTGCAACACGGTCAAGGAGAATGAGACCTGCGATACCGTATTTTTTATCGCCCGTATAGAGATATGCATCTGCAAGCTCGGAAATTGCGAGTGTGTAGGTAGATCTTGCCATACCGTTCACGCCCCACATCTGATGCATATAGTATGCAAGCGGTGCGTATTTCGGGAGTGACTTTGTGCCGTAGGTCATATCATCAACCGACCAGCCGAAACCGTCGTCTACAAGCCAGGTTGAAACCTTGTCTGCAGGAATTCCGAGCTCTTTTTCAACATCAGGATAGAGGATATTTACAAGATAGCCCTGCTCACCCTTATCAACAAGCTCCTGATTCTTCTTATGTGCAAGAGCTACATCAAATGTGCCGTCGGGAAGAAGCCCAAGCTTATAGAAGCCCTCAAAGTCGTTACTGGGGAATCTTCTTTCACATTCCGGGCACTGTACTTTCCACGGATGGTTTATAAGGTCAACCTTCCAGGCATATGCGCCGTGGGTTTTCTGAATATTTGTTTTGCAATATGGGCAGACATATGTAATCTCTGCCGGTGACTGGAGAGTTGTGATTGTATAAGAACGAGGAATCCCCTCGCCGGGCATACGTTCATACAAAACATCGAGGTTTTCAACGTGTTTATCAGCAGCCTCAACCGCTTTATCGCGGATTTCCTTTGCCCAATCATATTTTTCAATGTTTCTGCGTGCGTTTTCACGCATTTCAGCTGTATAGACCGTCAGCGCAGGAGGTTCAGCTTCGGAAGCTGACGCTACACCGGCCGGAATCATACCAATTGCAAGGCTTGCGGCAATAATGGCAGAAATAAGCTTTTTCATAGTATTCTTCTCCTTTATTTAAATATAAAATTATACATAAGCAATGCGTTTACAATTCCGAGCAATACGCCGAACAGAACCTGCATAGGCGTGTGGCCCACAAATTCTTTAAGCTTGACCTCAGGAAGCTTTTCTTTACTCAAAATGTTATACAGCTCGACGACCTCATTAAGGATTACCGCCTGCTTGCCCGTCTCAAGGCGCACCCCCATCGCATCGTGACATACCACAATCGCAAGGATTCCGCTTATCGCAAATTCAACACTTCCCGTGCCGCGCATCAAAGCACACGCAACAGCAAGAGATGCCACAGTTGCCGAATGCCCGCTCGGCATTCCACCATCGCCGAAAAGACGCGATATCTCAAACTTTTTATACACAATTGTGTGAATGATAAGCTTTATTACCTGCGCCAATATCCACGACGACAGACCAATCATCGCAAATGGATTTGTGAAAAAATCCGTAATCCAATGCATACTCTACCCCTCCGCTTACATTATATAAACTATTGTATAGCTTCCCACTGATTTTTTCAAGCCTTATTTCATAAACTCCGCAATACCTTGTGTTTCATCCATAACAGACATTATCATATAAAACCTCGGAATATGGAACGGCCCTTTGAAGATATTCCCCTTCAACGTTGTTGACACTGTGTTGTCATAATGGAGATATCCATACCACTCTCCGTTTTCCTTATCGCAGAAATGCTTTTCTGTATATGCTAGCAAATCCTCATAGGCAGTTTTATATTTTTCGTCACCAAGCGTGAGGTATGCAAGGCGCAACGCGATAAGAGCTTCGCATTGTGGCCACCAAAGCTTCATATCCCATTCAAGCTGCACCGGTGGCTCTCCGTTTATATCGCAAAATGCAATTATTCCGCCGTGTACTTTATCAAGCCCGAGAGGAAGCGTTATGTCTATAATCTTCCCGGCAGCATCTATCGCCTCTTCATTGCCTGTCATTATTCCTTCGCTCATTATAAACCACGCAGCCTCCAGAGAATGCCCCGGGTTAACGATCCGCCCTGTCGGACTGTCAACAAATTCACCTTTACAGCTTATGTTCTCAAGCACTCCGCGCTCTGTGATATAACCACTATGTAAAATTTCATCAAGGCATTCTTTTGCGATTGCATCATATTTATCAGATGCTTTTCCTGTGCTTCTCATCACCTGAGCTGTCGAAAGCATTATCATAACAGGAGAGAGAGCTTTGAACCTATGATTTTCGGGGTTGAACTTGGGTGTATTTTTTCTGACACCGATAAAGCATTCATACGCAACGTTAAAATATTTTTCCGCAGAAGCGAGTACGCCCACGTCTCCCGTTGCCTTATAGAGCTCAGCACATCCGATTGCCGCAAAGGTCTCAGAAAAATAGTAGCGGCGTTTCTGAAGCTCCCGACCGTCAGCAGTTACTGTGAAGAACATTCTTCCGTCTGTGTCCTCACAGCGCGGCAAAAACTCATAAATTTTCTTTGCCGCGCGCAGATATTCCGGGTTTTTATCTATTATATTATACGCCTTGGAAAACGCCCACAACGCTCGCCCCTGAAACCAAACGCTTTTTTCTGTTCCGTATATCCTGCCGTTTTTATCAAGACAGGTATATATACCGCCGTTTTCCTGATCAATGGCGTTTTTCAGCCAGAATTTCAGAATATCTCCTATCAGTTCTTTTTTAAAGTTCATAAAAACACCCTTTTTTCTACCGGAATAAATTTGCTGTTTCTTAATCTTCACCTGCATATATCGATACAGATTTCAAACAAAAAAACATTCCTGCAAGGCTTTTATCAAGCTCTGCAGGAATGCAATGGTGCGGATAAGAGGACTTGAACCTCCACCGAGTTGCCCCGACTAGAACCTGAATCTAGCGCGTCTGCCGATTCCGCCATATCCGCATTTATTAACTTTGTTATTTTACCATTTAAATCAGGTATTGTCAACATTTTTTCACACTGTATTTTTAATTTATATAAAGCTGTATGCAATGTTCGTTTTGTTCATAAAAACATGCACCCCAAAGGCGATACTCCCCGGGGTGCATAGCAGTTTATTCTCTATTCTCTTTTTTAATTCCTGGAAGCTTGTTATATATCGCCGCAAGCTTTTCTCCTTTTGGAAGGCGCCTGATATCCTCTTCGGTTATCGCACGCAAAAGAATAAGTGAAGCAACATAGATCACGCCTCCGCAACCTATACCGAGCACAGTCGCAATATTTTCCGACGCGAATGACAACACAAGACGCGAAACGCCAAATGCCGTCACCGCGCACAGAAGCGCTGATATAAGCGGTTTTATGAACACCGTCATATAGTTTATCTTAAGCTCGGTTATTCTGAACAGGAAGAACAGGCTTATTACCATTATCAGAACATAACAGATAAGCGTTCCAACAGCTGCACCGAGGATATTTATTTCCGGTATGCCAACGGCTATATAATTGAAAATAAGCTTGAAGGCAGCACAACCAACCATTATCTTGACAGGAAGATCTGCCCTTCCGACAGCCTGAAGCATACTGTTTATCGGAGAACACGCAGACGAAAATATGACCGCTATTCCGAGCACTGCAAGCAGCGGTACAGCGATTTCAACCTCCGCCGGTTTACTTCCATAGAGAAGCGTCAGCACTCCGTGTGACATTACCGACATTCCTATTCCTGCCGGAAGAACGAGCAGCATCGTCATACGAAGCACAGCTTCAACATTATCCTTAAGCTCACTGCTGTTCTTTTGCGTCCACGCCGTCGTAATCGCCGGAAGTGCACTTACGCCAAATGCGACCGTGAACGTCGGGATGAGGTTATAGAGCGTTACAGCCATTCCCTTGTAGCAACCGTTCAGATAGTTCGGGATATCCTCAAGGGCTTTTGTAGCCGGAAGCGCTTCACCGTATATACCGCGAAGCACATCGTATCCGACATCGACAGCGTGGTGAAGCCTGTCATACACAGACAGAAGATCAATTACGCCTGTCACCTGCCCGACACATGAGCCAAGAGCTATCGGCACCGCAATTCTGATGATGTTCTTAAGTATTGTCCGTGTCGGCGTTATCTCCTGAGGAGCTGAAAGCTCTTTATCGGTAATGCCGTCTCCCCTGACCTTATGACGGATAAAAGCAGAAAGCCAGCTTCCCATCGCGCCGAGTGCAACACCGAGAATCGCGCCTGCCGCAGCTATTTGCAGCACACGAATTTCCGCTTCCGCATAACTTGCAAAGGCTTTGCCCATAACTGTCTTTGATGCGTTATATTCATCCATTCCGAGCTTATATGCAAGCATCGAGAGGCCGAAGCCGAAAATCAGCTTGACGACAACCTCAACAACCTGAGCAATCGCCGTCGGATACATATTGCGGAGCCCTTCATAATAGCCTTTATATGCTGAGGTAAGGCATACAAAGAAAACTGTGGGGGCCATCGCCATAACCGCGAGATATGCTCCCGGATTCTTTATAAGCTTTGTTACAAAGAAATTTGCACCGAAGAACATCACGCAGAAGCCAATAAAACCTGTTATAAAAAACACTGTATTTGCAAGCTTCAGCGTGCGCCTTGCATCACAAAAGCGTTTTTGTGATATACTTTCCGCAACAATACGGGCTATCGCAACAGGCAATCCTGCATTTGAAACAACATAGACCGGCATATATATATCATATGCTGTGGAAAAATAGCCCATTCCGTCGCCACCGAGGATGTTGGTGAGCGGAATTTTGAACAGCGCACCGATAAGCTTTACAATGAGAGCAGCCACAGAAAGAATCATGGCACCCTTGAAGAAGCTTTGTTTTTTACGTTCCTGCACTTATATTTTCATTCCCTTCAACGGATATGTAGCTATCTGCCGAGAACCTTGATTGCCTCACTCATATCGGCAGCACCATATACCGATGACCCGGCAACAATGACATCAGCTCCTGCTGCCTTTGCAGCATCAACGTTCTCACACGTTACGCCACCGTCTATCTGAAGAAGGCACGACGGATTTTTCGCATCGATAAGAGCTCGAGCCTCTGCAATCTTCGGCAGGCAGGCATCAATGAATTTTTGGCCGCCAAAGCCCGGTTCAACAGTCATAATAAGAATCATATCAAGAATATCGATATATTTTTCAAGCACAGACACAGGTGTCTTCGGCTTTATGGACACAGCACATTTCACGCCTGCATCTTTTATTCTGCGAAGCACTTTTTCAACATCTGAATCACACTCCTCATGGATTGTGATCATATATGCTCCTGCCTTTATAAAATCATCGAGATAGAAATCCGGATCGGAAATCATAAGATGAACATCGAGCGGAATATCCGAAACCTTTGAGATTGCCTTTACCACAGGTGCTCCGATTGAAATGTTCGGAACGAAATGCCCGTCCATAACATCCACGTGCGCCCAATCTGCCCCTGCAGCCTGAAGGCGCTTCATTTCACTTTCAAGATTCGCAAAGTCCGATGATAAAATTGACGGTGATACCAATGCCATAATAAATTCCTCCAAAATACTTTATCTTATATATTATATACCAAACTTGCCGCGAAGGCAATGAACAATTTTAAAACCTTCTGCATAATGTGATAGTGAGCAGAGCAAACCTGCAAGCCTTGCCAGTTTTTGTTCTCCACACTGCGGCGGCATATTCCGGTTTGCTCTTTCATATAGCACGCCCGAAGACATATGTCTCCGGGCGTGCATCCGTTATCTGAATTTTACCAGCTGCAAAGACCTGTCGCCTCCTGCAGACGCCAGAGGATGTTTTTGAAAACACTGTCTTCATAATAATCCTCTATCGGAAGCGTATATATTCCGTCTTTGTTTTCGCTTATGCGTTCAAAATATGCATTGATTTCCTTCGCGCGCTCATCGTCCCGATTCATTATAACTTCGACGTCAGTTTCAAGATTGAAGCCTTTTAAATTGCGCCTTGTAAAATTGGAGCTTCCGAGAACTACACGCGTTTCACCTTCGTTCTTATAGTTAAACAACGCAGTCTTACCGTGATATTGCTCACCGTTCGTAGCGAACCACCTGACTTCAATGTTTTCGTGATCGCGCGCAAGTGCACAAAGAGCTGAGCGATTCGGGCTTCCGTTCTTCTCTATTCCGAAAGCATCCTTGTTCGGGTCCGCAATTATTTTTACATTCACGCCGCGGTCTGCCGCTTCTCCCAAAGCATCAAGAATATCGAAATCCGAAATATAGAATATGGCAAGCTTTATGTCGTCTCCCTCTTTTGCACGCGAAATATTATCAAGCAATGCATTGAATATCTGAAGCTCCGTGACAACGCGCAGCTTTGGCACATCGCCATCTGCTGAATTATTCTGCTTTACATACCCGACATCCGGAACCTCACCGTCCGAAAGCCTGATAACATTTTTCTCACTCTCCAGCAAATCTCCTATCAAATCTCCTTTAAAGCGTATTGCTATATTGGAATGATAACTGCTCGGATCATGAGGATTTGCCGAAGATACGATTGCTTCCTTATCGGTTATGACAACCTTTCTATGGTTAGCCTTGAAATTCGCAAGCTTTATAACCGAGCGAAGATTCACCTTATGCGCCCCTTTTTCAAAAAAATTCGGAAGCCAGCACGCGCCCTTCGTCCCCATCCAGCTTGTATAGCAACGATAATAACCGGAAAGAAGCGGATTGCTGTCGCGAAGCTTATCAAGCTCTGTGATGACAACCTGCACCCCTGCCGCTTTAAGCTTTGTTATATATTCCTGCTCATAGGCTCCGTAAAAATTGTTTATCGGATCGGTTATGAGAACTATCGGCATATCCGGATTTGCAAGCTTTTTTGAAATCAACGCATCAGTTACTTTGCCGACAGACTTCGGGTATTCCTGTTTTTCTTTGTTATACTCATCGTTGAACAGGAACAGATCCGCGATGATATATTCTTCCGCCTCGGATATTACGCGCAACTTTTCATCGAGAATATTGAGTTCTCTCACAGCCTCGCCGTCTTTCATATAACTCAGATCGTATATAAAGCTAAAATCATCAGTATGATAATATTCGCTCGAATACGATGTTCCTTCAGGTGCTTTTATGCCGAGACTTATAAACAGCGGAATTAAAAGCAAAAGAAGAATTATTATATATATTATTGTTTTGTTTCTCTTTTTCGTTGCCATAAAAACACCTCCAAAAAACAAAAGTTTTCTTTTTTTGATTTTATCACAAAAAAAGGCATTATACAACAAAAAAAGACAAGCTTCAAAAATGAAGCTTGTCTTTTGGAGCGGAAGACGAGATTCGAACTCGCGACTTTCACCTTGGCAAGGTGACACTCTACCACTGAGTCACTCCCGCACTTGCGGATATTATTATAACACAGAATCTCCAAATGTCAACACTAAAAATGTTAAATTTATTTTAACTGTTTTCTCCGCAATCGTTGCTATTGACTGTTGAAAAACGTTAATGTATAATATTGCATATAATTATCCTTATATATAACAAAGGAGAGACATCAATGACAAAAAGAGTTTTTGCCCCCGGGGATATCCTTCTTCCGAAGGCCGGCACTGATATGACAAAATGGAGCGTTGTTGCCTGCGATCAATACACTTCTGAGCCCGAATACTGGAGCGCAGTTTCTGAGCTTGTCGGCGGCGCACCTTCAACACTTCACATCATCTTCCCGGAAATTTACCTTGAAGACGGCGACGGCGATGCGAGAATCGAAAATATAAATGCTAATATGAAAAAATATATTGAAAGCGGTCTTTTCGCTGCTTCCCGCACAAAATATATATATGTCGAACGCACTCAGCGCAACGGAAAAATACGCCGCGGTCTTATGGGCGTTGTCGACCTTGAGGAATATGAATATATGCCCGGTTCGCAATCTAAAATACGCGCAACGGAAGGAACCGTTCTCGAAAGAATTCCTCCGCGCGTAAAAATACGCAAGAATGCAAACCTCGAAATCCCCCACATAATGCTCCTTATAGACGATGCAGAAAAAAGCGTCATCGAGCCGCTTGACGCAGCAAAAGGAACGCTTGAGCTCGCCTATGATTTCAAACTTATGCAGGATTCCGGATCGATCCGCGGATATTTCGTTAATGAAGCAGAGGAAGCCAGAATTGACGCAGCACTTGCTTCTCTCGCGGACGAAGCAGCATTCAGCAAAAAATACAACGTAACAGGCAAAGGTGTTCTGCAGTTTGCTGTCGGCGACGGCAACCATTCGCTTGCAACTGCAAAGGAATGTTGGAGACTCGTCAAGGAGACGCTTTCTCCCGATGAATATGACACACATCCTGCAAGATACGCGCTGTGCGAGCTCGTAAATCTCCATGATACTTCGCTTGAGTTTGAAGCAATACACAGAGTTGTTTTTGATATTGATGCAAAGAAAATGCGTGAAGCTCTTTCGGAATATTATGAGCTCTCCGCTGATGCTGAACAGAAATTTGTTATGATCACAGAAAACGGCGCAGAGGAAATCAGAATTGCCAACCCGACATCAAATCTCACAGTCGGCTCGCTCCAAAAATTCATTGACGATTATCTCAAAGCGAACGGCGGCAGAGTTGACTATATCCACGGCGAGGATGTTGTCAACCGTCTTGGTGCTGAGCCCGGAAATGCAGGCTTTATTCTGCCTGTAATCTCTAAGGACTCCTTCTTCCCCACGGTCATCTGCGACGGCGCTCTTCCGAGAAAAACATTCTCAATGGGCGACGCATGGGATAAACGCTTCTATTTAGAAGCAAGAATTATAAAATAACAAGGAGATTTGACATGAACGAACAGCTCATTAAAGGTGTTGCCTACCACGGCAACCGCATGCTTACACACGTGCGTGAAGATATGCAGGATCTGGCTGCAAGCGGCTTCAATTCAGTTCTTCATATGTTCTCTCACAACGATTGGGACAGACACAAGAACATTATGAAGGAGATTTTTGACATCACCTCATACTATGGTCTCGAAACCTGGGTTGATAACTGGGGTCTCGGAGGCCCTCCCGGAGACAAATCACATTTTCTCTCCTATCACCCCGAAGCACATCAGGTGCTCTCTGACGGCAAAATAAGCCCTGTGCACGTATGCTTCAATTCACCGGCATATGTCGAATTTACAAAAAACTGGATCGACACAGTCTATGAAGCAGGCGGCAGAAAAATCTTTTGGGATGAACCGCATATGCTTGACTTTCAAGCAAATGGAGAAAGGTTCTGGACGTGTCGCTGTGAGACCTGTCAAAAACTTTTTGAAGAGCGCTATAATATGCCAATGCCAACCGTCTTTACAAAAGAGGTTGACGAGTTCCGCAAGTGGACAATAACAAACTATTTCCAGACTGTTGCATCTTATGCAAAAGAAAAGGGAATGTACAACTCTATATGTGTTATGTTCAACGACACTCAGGACAACACGAATTTCGGAGTTGACCTCGACAGCATCTGCTCCACTCCTGCGCTTGACAACATCGGTTCTGACCCATATTGGCTTGGAGGAGACGCCGAAGGCTATGAGGACGTCTATAAATTTGTTTACGACAAAACCAAATGGAACCTTGACGTCTGCAAAAAATATGGCAAGGATCACAATCTCTGGCTTCAGACCTATAACAATCCCATAGGCCGCGAGGAGGAGATTATTGCTGCAGCTGATGCGATATATGACTGTGGCGCAAGAACAATTTTCGCCTGGGGATATCGCGGATCTGATGCAAACGACTATCGAGCAAAGGCACCTGAACGCACCTGGTATGCAACAAAAGCGGCGTTTGAGCGCATCTCCGAGCGCCATCGCAACGCTTTGCGTGAAGCAGCAAGAAAAAATCTCGGCATAAAATAATGCAAAACTACCTGCGGATTCATTCCCGCAGGTAGCTGTTATTTCAAAGCTCTCCTCGCATATAACCTATCGGATGACGGCAAAGAGGACAGCTGTCAAATGCGTTTTCCGAGCTATATTCAAAGCCACAGTTTTCGCATTTCCATTTTAGCGGCTCATTTCGTTTATAAAGCGTTCCGTTTACAATATGCTGCTCCATAGCTTTGAAAATCTTCTCGTGTTCAGCCTCTACCTTTGCAATAAGCTCATAGGTCGTTGCAATTTCAGCAAAACCTTCTTCTCTTGCAATTTTCGCAAATTTGGGATATATTATATTTGCCTCATCGCTCTCCCCTGCCGCAGCAGATTGGAGATTTACTGTGACAGTTCCGAGAATATACGGGTAACCTCCATCAATATCGATATTCTTATATCCGAAATCCGGATTGTCAGTCAGATAATTATAGAACATCTTTGCATGAGCAAGCTCATTGTTCTCTATTTCCGTCACGGTGCGGTAAAGCGCCTCATATCCTTCGTCACGGAGTTTTTTTGCAAAAAAGTGATATCGGTTTCTCGCCTGAGCTTCGCCTGCGAACGAGCGCGCCAGATTGATAAGTGTTTCAGTTCCTGTAAGATTCATAAGCATTTTCCTTTCTTTGTAAGTTTTTCCATATATATTATGGACAAATATATATAAATCTATTCATAAAAAGAGGTATTCAGATGAACATTACGCAAACTGTTTTTACAATACGGGGTATGCACTGTGCATCCTGTGCACGTAGCGTCGAGGTAAACATAGGCAAGCTCGGTGCTGTGCAATCGGTCTCCGTTAACCTTGCAGGAGAATCTGCGGCAATATCATATGATGCCGACACGCTTTCTCCAAAAGATATTATATCGGCGATAAACAAGCTCGGCTTCAAAGCCTCGCTGCCTTCAGCAGACAGCGCCGACGAAGAAACCTCCGCTCTCAAGCGCGAGAAAACAAAGCTTTGCATTGCGCTCATTTTTGCCGGACTTATCTTCATCATCGCCATGGGACCAATGCTCGGATTGTTCAGGCTTCCCTCTTTTCTCGCCGCACCAAAAGTTCTGACCATGACGCAGCTCATTCTCGTAATACCCGTTATAATCTGCGGTTTCCGCTTTTATACATCGGGATTCAAATCCCTTTTCCGCGGTTCTCCGAATATGGATACACTCATCGCAGTCGGTACAATTGCGGCACTTTCCTACAGCATATATTCAACAGTGCTTGTATACAAAGGCGACCAACACGCTGTGCACAACCTTTATTTCGAATCCGCCACGATGATCATCGCGCTCGTTATGCTCGGGAAATTTCTTGAAAAGCGCGCAACAAAGAAGACCTCCGATTCTGTCAGAAAGCTTGTATCACTCACCCCAAATACAGCCACTGTACTCCGTAATGGAATCGAAACTGAAGTTAAAATCCAGGAGGTTGAAGTCGGAGATATTGCTGTCGTACGCCCCGGCGAACGAATCCCTGTCGATGGTGAAATTATTTCCGGCACAACAGAAACAGACGAATCAATGATAACCGGAGAAAGTATGCCGGTAAGCAAGGTGTGCGGTGATGCGGTTATAGGCGGCTGCATCAACCGAACAGGCTTTATCCACGTCAAAGCCTCGCGGATAGGCAAAGACACAACGCTTGCCCAGATCATCCGCACTGTGTCTGAAGCACAGGCTTCTAAAGCTCCGATCGCGCGCCTTGCCGATGTTGTTTCCGGATATTTCGTGCCCACAGTCATCACTGTCGCGTTTATTTCTGCAATCGTGTGGCTTATTGCCGGCAAAGATTTTCCCTTTGCACTCTCCGTGTTTATTTCTGTGCTCGTCATCTCCTGCCCCTGCGCGCTTGGCCTTGCAACTCCTGTTGCAATAATGGTAGGAACAGGCAACGCCGCAGAGCGAGGCATCCTTTTCCGCAACGGTGCAGCACTTGAGCATGCATCCAAGACCGATACAGTCGTTCTTGACAAAACAGGAACGATTACGACAGGAAAACCGACGGTTACCGATATTGTATCCGACATCGATGCCGACGAGCTTCTCGCCCTCGCAGCTGCTTGTGAGGCCGGTTCGGAGCATCTGCTCGGTGAAGCTGTTGTCGCATATGCTAAAGCAAATGAACTTTACACAGAAAACGCAGAAAATTTTGAATACAGCGTCGGCTCCGGTGTCTCCGCCGTGATAAGAGGCCGCAAAATATATGTCGGAAACAAGGCTTTCGTCAAAAATCACGGAAGATTTGAAGGCGTTGCAGCAGAGCTTGCAGAGAGTGGAAAGACGTCTGTTTACGTAGCGGATGATGATAAAGTACTCGGCGTCATCGCAATAGCTGATGCCATCAAAGACAGCGCAGTCGAATGCATCTCTGAGCTTAAAAAACGAGGAGTCTCCGTATATATGCTCACAGGCGATAACGAGAGAACAGCACGCGCAATCGCCGCCCAGGTTGGCATTGAAAACGTTATAAGCGATGTAAAACCCAACGGAAAGAGCGATGTTATAAATGAGCTCAAAAAGCAAGGTAAAACTGTGTGCATGGTCGGCGACGGAATCAACGATGCCCCTGCCCTCGCGGCTTCCGATGTGGCAATAACAGTATCCTCAGGCACTGATATTGCAGCGGAAACATCGGATATCGTGCTTATGAAAAATAATCTGCTTGACATCCCGCGCACAATCCGCATATCAGCGGCGGTCACACGAAATATCAAGCAGAATTTGTTCTGGGCTTTTGCCTATAATGTCATTGGAATTCCGATTGCGGCAGGCGTTCTGTATGCCTTCGGCGGTCCACTCCTCAATCCGATGATAGGTGCCGCGGCAATGTCCCTCAGTTCTGTTACTGTTGTCACAAACGCGCTCCGCCTTGGAAAAATGAAATTCTGACAAAAAAATACTCCATAAAGCAAACTCTGCTTTATGGAGTATTAAACTTTTTAGAGCTCGAGGAGACCTAAAAGGACGTATATCATCTTGCTTGCTTCTGCACGTGTTGCATTTGCAACCGGATCAAAAACATTACCGGGCTTTCCGCCAATGATTCCTGCACGCTGCATTGCATATACAGCTTCTTTTGCATAAGCTGCGATCGAAGCATCATCAGCAAAATCAGCCTGTGCATTTGACTCGACGAGCGTTACCTTTGCAACATTTGTGACATATCTCTTTATCATAACAGCCATTTCCTGACGGGAAACATTTGCATTCGGAACAAATTCCGTTGCGCTCTTTCCGTTTACAATGCCGTTTGAATATGCCCACGAAACAGCCTTTGCATACCATGCATCTGCCGCAACATCAGCAAACGGTGTGTTTACTTCTGTGAAATCCGCATTGGCAAGATTTGCAAGAATTGTTGCAAACTGAGCACGGGAAATGTTGTTCTGCGGAGCAAATACAGAATTGCCCATACCGGAAATTATGTTTCTTTCTGCAAGAGCCGTCACACAACTGTAGAACCAATCTTTTTCAGAAACGTCTGTGAATTTATTTACATTTACCGGCTCGCTTACTTCTGCATTCCACTTTGCATAGAGAATTGTCGCATTGTAGATAGGTGTAGCAAAGTCAAACGGAAGTGTGCATGTTGTATCTGTATACCAGCCGCCGAAGGTATAGCCCTCTTTTACAGGAACATTTTCAGGCTTAGGAAGCGCTTCGCCGACATTTACATACTGTGTGCCGAACTCAGAACCGCCCATCGTGTCAAATGTTACGGAAAGAGATTCCTGCCCTGTCTGTTTTACTGCGAAAATAGCACCGATTGTAACTTCTTTTGCCGGCATAATAAATGTTGTTGTATCAGATGCCTGATTTGAGAACACAACATCATCCGACTTCCATGCATAGAACACGAATCCATCGTTTGGAACAGCTCTTACCGTTACAAGCTCACCGGGCTGATAAGCCTCTTTGAGCCTTACGATATAACCGCCGCCGTCTGTTACAGCAGCAAGAGTAAATGACGGAAGCATGTCTGTGGCAAACGCAACACTGAAGCTCGCAAGCATGAGCACAGCAAGCATTGCAGCCACAATTCTTTTGGTTGTTTTGAACATTTTTTATTACTCCTTTCAGACTTTAAGTCTATGGCTATATTATAACTTCATTTTTCCGGTTAGTCAACAAAATGATTAATCTTTTATAAATTATTAAAAATGGCATCAGCCAATTGACTTTTTGACGTTTTTCGTCTATTATATACATATGTAGTATTGTGCAATTTTTACATATACCATCAACAGTAAAAATGCACGCAAAAATTCGGCAGACCGTTTGCCGCAAAAACGGTACCGCAGCAACGCGCGGTGATGGAGTTATTATGAGAAAGGTGAAGAATGTATTAAAAAGAACTGTCGGTCTGGCACTTGCTCTTGCGCTTATGCTTTCCGTTCTTCCCACAGGCGTATTTGCCGCCGGCACAGAAGACGATCCGATTGTTCTCGGTGTATCTATGAACGAAACCCGTTCATACATATCCGTTTTGTTCAATCGCGACGTTCAGTCCGCTGTATCAAACCTCACAAGCAAAATAAAGATCAGCACAGACGGCAAAGCGCTTACATCAATCTCGAGCAGCAGCAAGGTATCGATTGCAGGTGCTTATATGTATATTTCGCTTCCTTATTCACTCACGACTCCAAACAACTATTTTTCCATAAATGCCGGAACTCTTGTCGGTCAGGACGGAGATATCGAAACACCGTTATTCGATGCACGCTCCCCCGAGCTGCTCGATGACAATCACATCACACTTGACACTTCCGAACAAACGGTTACTATAAAATTCAAGCGTGGCATCAAGGGATTCCCGAACAACTCTTCGCTCAAAAACGGATATATCACGCTTGCGCGAAGCGGCTCGACTTTCAACGAGATTATCCCGGCTGATGACATCTCGATCGATAGTGAAAAGGGCACAATCACGATCTATCTCGAAAACTGGCTCAGCGGCAAGAAATCACGTTTCCGCATTGCAGCTACAAAGCTTCAGGATGCAACAACAGGCAACATAAACCTGACAGATATCACGACTGACTACGTCGATGCCTCTGAAACATCCCAGGACCCCGAAGTAGATTATATTGAGGTTGACTCTGACAGAGATACAATCACAATCTATTTCACAGCTAAGATAAAAAACGCGTTTTCCACAGGGGTCTCCTCCTCCGTTGCCGAAACCCTGCTCAAATCCCACATCTGGCTCGGTCGCGGAAGCTCCTCAAGCATGAACACGCTCGGCGCTACGGATGATATTATATTCGGTTCAAACTACCTTCGCCTGACACTTGATGAACCGCTCACCTCCAACAGAAACTATCTCAAAATAGACGGCGGAAGCCTTACGGATTATTATGGCAATTATATCTACGAGGCTATTACCACAGACAACTTTACAAGCGGAACTTCCGCCACGTCAGCAAAACCGGTATATGCAAGCGCATTTCTTTCAAGCAGCAGAAAGATTGTTCTCTATTTCACAACACCTGTTCAGAAAAACCCTAAGCTTACCACAAGTGAGCTTCGCGAGAATATAAAAATTTCGCGCAATGGCGGCACATACAGAGAGCTTACAAGCCGTGATACTGTTTCTTTCTCCGACAATGCAATGACCATAACACTAAGTGATGAGATTACAGGCTCCAACAACCGTGTCAAGGTTATGGCTGATACCATAGCATCAAAATCCGGCCTGCTTCTTGAGTCCACGATAACAACAACATCACTTGTTGCCGGAATGGATAACACATCATCTTCCGATGATGATTATGACGCCGACGCTCCCGAGTTTTCACACATCACCTATGACAGCTCAGCACAGCGTGTGCGCATATACTTTGACCGTGACATCCGAAAAGTTTCTTCCGCTGATTTTTATGATGATATTACAATTTCCCGGAACGGCGGTTCATATGAAAGCCTTTCGAATAATGATGTCATCACCATCGCCCCGGCTAACGCACTTACTATTCTTCTTGACACTCCGCTCTCCGGTACACGCAATTCCTTCAGAATCAAAGGAAACACAATTGCTGACGACGAATCGGGTTATGTTCAGAACAGCACAATCACAACAGACAATGTGAGCGCATCAGGTTCATCATCCTCGACATCATCCTCTTCAAGCGGTGATTCGGATTATAGCGGCGGCGTTACCGCTTCTATCTCGGATGACCTCTATACAATCACACTCAGCTTTGATGAAGCAGTTTACAACAACCAGGATTCGCTTGAGGATTTGAAAAACAAAATACAGATATCGAGAAAAGGTTCTTTCAAAACCTTGAGCGGTGATGACTATATCCGACTTGATGCAGAGAACAAAGAGCTCCTCATCGTTCTCGCAGAGCCTGCAAATGAATATTTCTCGCAGATAAAAATTCTTTCAGGCGCACTCCGTGATGCAAGTGGCGGCTCTATTGCCTCAATGACCACACTTCCGCTCGGCGAATCTGAGGGAAAGCTCAAAACATATATTGATGGCATTGCAGTTGATGGCATGGCAACATCCGAAGACACCGGCACCTCCACGGTCGCCACAATTTCCGGTCTTTCAAAATTCAATGTTTATCCCAAGGCAATAGAACTGCTTGTAAAGGTTCCTTCAACGCAGACTTCCGCAACCTTCAACCTTACAGGAGATATCGCTGATCACATCAAGCGCTATGGCGGAAAAATCGCGCTCTCACTCGGCAGTGTCACATATTATCTCCCGGCAAGCAATATATCAGAAATCGCCACTTCTGACACGTTGTCAATCACTATAAACAATTCAGCTTCAGCAACATCACAAAAGCTTACAACAGCTGCAAGCTCTGATTCTTTTACCATTGAAATTCCCGCAAAGGCTCTTTCTGCAAAGGTAATTTCGGCATCCGGCGTAAGCAAGGATATACCCCACAAAATATTTGCCGATAAGCGTTTTATGCTTACAACACCAAAATCTCAGACAGCTTTCACAGCAGTCCGCATTGAAGCATCCGGAAACATCGTTCCTGTTCCGAGCTCAGCAGAGGTAAAGGGCGGAGTTGTTTACGTCACCGGAAAAACATTGGAGGACGGCGATTACGCAGCTGTTTCTTCCTCACGATCTCTCGAAACACTTTCCTGGGCGCAGGCTCCTACAAACGTTCTCGCATCCAGACTCATATTGACAGCGAAAAACGGAAGCAACCTCAACGGAAGCGAAGCGATTTCCCGTTCGGAAACTGTAACGATTCTTTCCAGAACACTCGGCATCCTGGGTGATTCAACAGGTGCCAGCCCGTTCTTCGATATGATTTCCACAGACAGCTATTTTGACGCCGTAATGTCAACCGTATCTTACGAGCTCATATCCGGATATCCGGATTCGACATTCAAGCCTTCAAATACGCTCACAAGAGCCGAAGCAATGACAATTGTTGCACGTGCTATGCGTTTTCTCAACGGTAAGAGCGTATCAGTTTCTTCAGATATGTCACTTTCCGAAGCCACAAACATTCTTTCAAAATTCACTGACGCCAACACCGTCGATAACTGGGCCAAAGTGAATATTGCAGAATGTGTTCAGGCCGGTGTCGTAAACGGCGACAACAACGGCAGACTCAATCCCAAAGCAAAAGTTACGCGCGCTGAGCTTATTCAGCTTATGTACAATCTTCTCTCAGGCGCAGATATGACCTAAAAAAAGGTTCCGCACATTATTTGTGCGGAACCTTTTTTATCAGTTTTAACCATACTGCTGCATATTTATATACCTGCGAGAAAATCCTGAATGACATCATCCAGCTGTTCACTATCCAATTTCAATCGGTTACACATATTACATAATTTTTTCACAGCCTTGTGGCTTGAACAAATGTCAGGAACGGATTTTATTACCACATTCCTGTCTTTGACAGCTATCCCATATCCGATATGCATTAGCACTCCCTCTTCTGCCACCTCATCCTTTATAACGAAATATTTCACAGGCTCACCCCTAACTTATAAAGTTATTTTTCGTCGAAAAAAATTTTGCCAGGATTATCCAAAGCCAAAAGCTCTGACAATATCTCGGCATCTATCAAACCTAATGTTTCGTTCTTCAACTTCTTTCTGAAGGTTGAGACAGACATTCCTATTGCTTTTGCAACCTCAGCCTGTGTATATCCACTTTTCTTCATTGCCATTTTCAAGCTATCGATGTCCATAACTGCCCTCTTCTAACTTATGAAGTTAGAAATATAATAACATCATATCATAAAATTGTCAAGACGCTTTATGCCAAAATTTTACTTCTTGCAAAGAATGAATTAATGTGTTAATATAATTCTAAGAGAGTTGGTGAATTTATGATATCAACGGTTGGCGAACGCATTCGCCATTATAGAAAAAAACTCAATTTGACACAAGAAGAAATTGCAAAAAAACTTAATACCTCACCTCAGAATATATACAAATATGAAAAGGGCATTGTCAGAAATATACCTATAGACAAGATTAACGCTATGGCAGAGCTTTTCGGCATATCTCCCTCCGTGCTCGCAGGATGGACAGAGGAAAAAACATCTAATGTTACACCAACGCCGATCCCGCGTCCTACACTTCTTTCTCCCACAGAAGAGTTGGTTATCGATATGTATCGAAAAAAGCCTGAAACACACAGCGCGATTCATTGCCTACTCGGAATCGATGATGAGCCTTATGATGAATATCCGCAATATCTGAAGCTTGCTTCAAATCTCCCGACGATTGAAGAAGTCGCAAGGATGCAGAAAGAAAAAGAAGAAGCGGCGAAAAAGAAATAAACCTTATCACTATTTGTCAGTGATAAGGTTTTTTACTATTTTATCCGGATTTATGCCTTCGCTTTTTCTTCCATTTCCGCCGATACACGTTTTATTTTACGCAACATAAATATTATTATCGGAACAGCGAGAATAAGTGTCAGAAAATCTGCCACAGCCTGTGCTGATGCAAGGCCATACGCTCCGAAACAATGAGTGATAGGATATAGAAACGGTATGAAGCAGCTTCCCTGCCTTGCTGTCGCGAGCAAGAATGCACCTGAAGCATTTCCAAGGCTATTGCACAGCATATTTACAACTGCGACCCAGGCGTGTATAGGAAGCGCAACGCATTGCAGCCTGATTGCAAATGCCCCGATTTCGCGCATTTCCATATCAGTTCCGGCAAATCTCACAATCAGCCAATCTGATCCAAGCGCAAGGATCAGAGCCATAACAACAGCACCTACTATGGCAACCAGTGACGAGAAAGTGTAGCTTTTGCTCACTCTGTCATAACGCTTTGCACCCCAGTTAAATCCGGCTACAGGCTGAAATCCGCTGCCGAAGCCAAGAATTATGCTGAATGGGAACATCATAATTTTCGTGCAAACACCTATTCCGGCAAGCACTGAATCCGAGATATTGCCGGCAAGATCATTGAGCATTATACTTGCAACAACGGCAAGACCGCTTCTGAACATCGATGACGAGCCGACGCTTACAATCTCATAAATAATATCTTTCGAGGGGCGATAATTGTGCAGTGACAAACGCAACATACTGCGATGAGTAACATACGGAAAGAGAAGTATTAGAAAACTTACGAGTTTTGATATCGCAGTCGCAAGAGATGCTCCTGCAACACCCATATCGAGCCCGAATATGAATATCGGATCGAGCACGCAATTCAGCACACCGCCAAATCCCATACCTATCATCGATAGCATCGCACTTCCCTCTGAGCGCAAACACTGATTCATAACAAAGCTTGATGCCATAAGCGGTGCAGCAAGAAGCACATATGTCGCATAATCGATTGAATATTGTTCACACGTCGGAGTTGCCCCAAGCATACGCACCATCGGCTTCATAAAGATTATTCCGAAAAGCATCAACATTGCGCCTATTGCAAAGGCTGTAAAAAAAGCCGTTGAGAGCACGCGGCTCGCCTTTTTATCATCGCCCTGACCTAGCAGACGTGCGATATAGCTATTCGCGCCAAGCGCAAGCATTGAGCCGCACATCATAATAAGCTGATCCAGAGATGAGTTTACACTGACCGCCGCTGTTGCGTTTGTCCCCAATGAACTCACAAAATAAGTATCAGCCAAAGAATATATCGAATTTATCAGAAAGGCAATTATAGTCGGAATTGCCATTTTCGGAATAATTTTATGTATAGGCTCATTGAGCATCATATTTCTCCTGGCATCTTGTCTTTGCGTATCCTGCATTGCTTACATATCCTCCCCATTGTCTCTATACCAATATTATAATTATTCAAAATTCGCGAGTCAAGTTTTCACGGCAAAAGTTTACAAATAAAAGCAACAGCACACTGTAACGAAAAAATCACCGTGCTGTTGCTCATTTTTACTTTTTAGGGATATTGATTGTCTTATTCTTTTGAGATTCACGATAAAGGACAAATTTGTTTCCTATACACTGAACCGGATATGCACCTGTCTCGTCGCAAATCGCCTCGCAACAGCTTCTCACGTCGAGCAAAGCGTTTTCAAGCACCTTGATTTTTATCAATTCGTTTGCCTCAAGCGCAAGATCAACCATTTTTATTGTTTCTTCGTCAATTCCATCCTTGCCAATCTGGTATTTAGCCTCGACACCGTTTGCAAGTTTTCTGAGATATGCTCTTTGTTTTCCTGTCATTTTACATTTCCATCCTTTTCAATTAATAAAATTAAAACATTGAATCCAATCTTTTTGCAGATTCTGCAAGTTTTATAATTCCTTCAAAAACATTTTCTGCAGTATAACTTGCAAGATATTGATCTGCTTCCAAAGTAAGGTATCCGGTATAATTTATTTCACGGAGAGCCTTTACCACTTCATAAAAATCTATATCCATAGAAAATGGAATCTGATGTGAATCGTGAAGCTTGTCGTTATCGTGGATGTGAAGAGCCTGCAGACGTGTTCCAAGCTCACGAATCATCTGCTGTGCGCTCGTATCGGAGCCTTTCATCTCTGCATGACCTATATCGAGACACGCCACAAAGAAACTGTCATTGATCAAATCTATATGCTTGCAAAAGCTTTCCGGAGTAGCACACGCCGCGAATGAAGAATGACCTTTTTCATCATCCCAATTCCACATATTTTCTGTTGCTATTTTAACTCCATGCTCCTTGGCAAACGGCAGAAGTTCAAGATAAATCTCTGCGTTTTCTTCCGGTGCTTTATAATTATCCGGATGAATTATGCAAATTTCCGCCCCTGCATCAGCACTGCATTCTATCGCACGTTTGAAATATGAGCGGATTTCTCCGCAATATGTCGGAAACGGAGTATGAGACTGATTACATACGATTCCGTTATCGAGGCCTATAGCCTTCAATCTTCTCGCAAATGCAAGATAATCTTTACCTGCCAACGGATGATCGTTCTGCAAAAGACATTTATTCACAGAATCATATCGGCACATTGCAAACATTGAAAAATCCCAAGCATCAAAACCTGCTTTTGCTATATATTCAACAGCTTTTTCTTCACCGATTATTCTTGCTGCCGATGCTATTTCGGTTGAAATTTTCATAATCTATCCCCCCTTACACATTATTCTTTCAAACACTTTTACAAGTATAGCACAAATTATTTGAATATTCAATCAAATCAATAATATCAGTATTTGCACAACTCAACACAAGGTCCACCTGCATTTTCGTTAAATCGAAGCAAATAAATCTCTTTGCCTTTGCGATAAAACTCGAATGTTCTTTCGATTTCGAGCGGAAGGGGCTCCAAATAGTTGTAATCAGCAAAGCAGTAATTATCTACGATATACCCTGAAACATTTGCTTGAAATATCCAATATATATAGCCATCGTGACATTCAACCTTTTCGTGATATGAGTAATGATTTTCTGAAAAAGTTATATGGGAAGAAATCTCAACATCCCCTTCCTTTATAATACCTATATCTTCACTGTCTTCATCTGCATAATAAACAGCACACGTATCATTTATTCTATCATAAGATGCTGTATAAGCATATTTTACATCATCAGGAAGTAAGACTTCAAAATCCGTTCGGTTTTCTTTCAAATTCAATACTTTGACTTGCTCTGCACACACAAAATTCAAATATTCATCTTCCAAATTTATGGAATACGGCTGTTTTTTCTCGACAAAAGCACACTTGTGAATAACATCTGTCTCTTTGAGAACTATATCATATGCAAAAACTGAAACCTCTTGCCTTTCATAATCAACCAAACAATAGTATACCTTATCGAGGTAAATTCCTATATTCTGTGCCTGAAAACCCTCCTCAATGCTTCTTTGTGAAATAACAATAATCTCTTCTGTTTCAAAATCATACATTTTATATGTATACGTTTCGTCTGATTTTTCACACCAAACGATGGCTTTTTGATTTGCATCAACATACCAGATTCTAACATCATCAACCGAATAAACATCAATCAAAGAATCAAGTTCCGTTCCAACGGAAATCGAATATTTCGACTCTCCGTAAGTATTGTTAAGCATTACCCATTTATCATCGGTTTTGATTATCTGTGCAGGTGCCATCTCCTTGGGATAAGTCTTCAATACTTCGACCTTCGTTTCGCTCTTATAACCAAAACACCCGAAAAAAGAAAAAAGCGATAGCGTAAAAGCTAACAACAACAGTAATCCGATAATTTTTTTCATAATAACCCCTCCTATTTTCTTCCTATACTTATATTATAGCATAAACAAACATCGTTGCAAAGATTTTCCTATGCAAACATCATTTACCCGATACTTTTTCATATAATGGATATATTTTATATTTTTATGCAAAAACGACTTGTCAAAACAAGTCGTTTTTGTTTTTACGTCCATAACAAGGAGAATTTATTTTTCAGTGACTTTTTGTCTCAATTTCAGATGTGTGTTTTTCTGCAATTTGAAATTTTATAATAGCTACAATTGTAATCACAAATTCAATTCCATAAGATATCGCCGAGGAAATCGGAGCTTTAACAAGTAGATTATAAGAAATCGCACTCATATGAGGAATCAAGATTACAAATCGCATCAGTTTAATATTACGCATAGCAAACGTGATTGCATACAAGCAAGAAGCAATCAGATACAAAACATCCCACGGTGATGCCGTGCCTGACAATACAATATAATTGATTATAATATAGCTCAAAACCGTCACAAAGCACAAAGCAAAAATCATATACGTAGGAACTTTTTTATTCCGGTTTTCATATGTATAGCAAATCAAGCCTCGCCCTATTCCAATAGCAACTGAAACCATAGTGAAATAGGCACCCATACAAAAATAAGAAAACGATAAAAAAACATTTCCAATCAGCTGAAAAATCAAATAATTCTTTTTGTTATTAAAGAAATAGCTGCCGCAGTACAGAGCAAGCGCTATTGTACTCATTATAAAGGATAATAATCTCATCCGTTTCCCCTCCAGGTATATTTTTACTACTTTAGTAAATGTTTATAAAAGCCACACTTGCAAGGTGGCTTTCAAAAAATGCAAGGATTTATTTCGTTGAAAAAAACACTTGCAAATGCAAGTGTTTTTTTCTGGCGGAGAGTGAGGGAAATTACAACTCACAAAACTTATGCATATTTATCCGCCAAACACACGCATCAAAAGCGTTAAACGACATTAAAAACTGAATAAAATTTCGACATAACGAGGAAAATTTCTGTTTTGTACCTACTCTGTACCTAAACAAGAGGAATCCTCACGATTTGGCAGTGCGCTTCCTTTAAAGTCGCACTGCTCCAAATTAAAATATTTTTGTTCAACTTCATAAGGAGATGCAAAAAATGTCGAAAAAGAAAAACAAAGTTTTAGCTGATTGTTCATCCAGGATGATATATGAGTCTCGCATCAGAAATGATTGCACGCAATACGAGTATTCGGAACTCATCGCCCTGTCCCCTCGCGCCTACGAAAATTTAGAGCTTGGCAAAAGCTTACCACAATTTCAGACGCTTGTAAATCTCTCAATTGCAGGAGGACTCGACCTCAATCTGCTTATTGACGAAATCAGATCAAACGGTTATACGATTGAAGACGAAAGGAACTCATAGTATGAATTATAAACTAATCGTTACATATGGCATCGCCGCTGTCAAAAACGGTGAAATCGCTATCGCGTTCCCAGACATTTCCTCCTCCAAAAGCAAAATAAAAAAGCTCTGTCAGCTCTGCAACGAGAATAAACTCTCTCCAGAGCAACTCTATGATATCATCGAAGATTTCATCAACGCCTGACTATGTTCAACATCCAAAACAAAAAACTCCGGTTCTGTATTTTATCACGGGGCAGCATATTGTGTCAACAAAAAAAGGACAAGCAATGTTGCTTGTCCTTTTACTACCAAAAGAGAGAGGACAGTTCGTAGTCCCCTCTCAAACTTCATATTCTCACGCCGACATATCCCATCTCCCGAAGTTCATCAATCGTGATATACTTCTCTTCCTCCGCGCACCTCTCAATGAACGCTATCCACTGCTCATTGTCGATTGACGCCGGGCAGTTCTTGCCGGTCCAGTCTCGATGTGTCTTGATGTTGGCTATTTCGATTCCATGCTTGCGTCGCAGTTCACGCACAAGCCAAGCTGCGTTTTCAAGCGTCTTTTCAAAGTCGCCGCCCTCATTTACACAGAGCTCGATGGATATCGACGTTTCGTTTGCAATTGAGCGCGAAGTGTGGTATGACTTCTCTTCATCAGGCAGATGCTGATGTATCGAATGGTCATCAACCGTATAGTGCCAGCTTGTCCTATCCTTTATCGTCTTGATGTATTCGGCGTGAGCTGCAGCGTCTGCTCCTTTCTCCTTGTTCGCCGTATCGTGAATCGTAATCGACGTGCAAAAATTCTTAACTCCGGGGCGATTGATTCTGCCCTTTGGAATGAAATCCTGAATTATTTTCATATTTTCTCCTTCTCATTCTCATTTCTTAAGATATAATGACGAAACCCATCCGGATGCAATTCTGCACCAGCCAAGCTTCTCTTCAAGAATCTTGACGACATCTCCGTTATAAAGTTTCCCGACGCGCTTGTTTGTGATCCCCGGGCCACTCCTGATATTCAAGCTCGTTCTGACTTTCACCTTGCGAAAATCGCCCTTGATCCACACTGCGATGAATCCGCGAACTCTGCGCCCGGAGAAGTACTTCCCAGTCGGCGTGTAATATTGAGTACTTCCACCGCCATCAAGATTGATTGCATCCGTCACCCCTGTAGATCTGAACGCCGTCCGAAGCGTCTGCATCGATACACCTGCGCTGTCAGGAACAAGCCCGACATGAAACTTGTCGTTTCCAACTCCAATTGCCGTGCGGCCTCTGACTCCGCCAAGACCTGCAGGAATGCTAATCTCGCTTTTCCCGTTTCGGACAAGCACAGGATATGCGCCAACATAATCCTTTGCTCCGACAAAGTTCTTATAACTGAAAACTGCCTTTTTATTACCCGGAAACGCAATGCCGTATCCCTCAGTCAGGCGATGAACGACACCTCCTGCGACAACATCACTCGCCGCAGCTCGCGTATTAAAATCAAAAAGCTCAGCATTGAACAGAAAATCAGGCGCACGTCCGCGCTCTTTGGCAAGACGCGAATATGCCGAATTCACTGTCTCACACTTATTGTTCCCGGGAAAATATCCGACATATTCAATCTCGCTCATTGGTATTGAATATATATATCCTCCACCGCATCTGCTCATCTTCATTCCGCATCCTCCTCCGACTTTTCTTTCAATACTTCAATTGCCTTGGTTATAACCTTTGGAAGCGGCACGCCCATTAGTCCGGCATTCTCAACAATGGAAATCGCCTCGTTCGCGATGAAGCCTATAATCGCCGCCGTGCGTATGTAATCAATACCGAGCGCTATGTCAAGCCTGTGTGCAATAATAACGAAGAAGAGCGTAATACACTTCTTGCACAGTCCTTTCCAGCCGGCTTTGGAATTGAGCGCACCGCTCTCTGACTTGGTGCTGTTTTTGAAAACAGCCGCGAGAAGCAGGCCCGTCACAAAGTCAATCCCCATGAATATCGCAAGTGTAACCATATCTGAATTCCATCCTCCAAGCAGTTTCGCAATAAAGCCTCCCGCCATTCCTATAAATGTTACGATTATCCCTTTAAGATTTGTCATAATTTTTATCCTCCGTAATTAAAAATATCTTCAAGCTGCATATCATATTCCGGCGCGTCTTCATCCGTCGCCGGAACAGCAACTGCAGGTGAAGGACGGCCTGCAACAAAATACCGAATAGCGTCGGGAGCGTGCGTGAGCTCGTGCGGCTCTCGCGCAACGTCATTCGGATTTTTGGCATCCATCGCAACACTCGGCAGTGTGCGTTTTAAGTTAAGACAGTTCGAAAAGATTCGCAGCGGCGCAATCGTCTCTCCCTGTTCGTCGGTGCAGGGGCGCAGCCATTCTTTGAGGTTATACCACCCCTGAACCCGGTCATTCTTCGCTGCAATGAGCGGCACACCGTTTTCCGCAAAAATCTCAGCTGCGCTCTTGCCTGTATCTTGTCTTCTGTTCCAGAGATCAGGCGGCGCGATGTGCGCGTAAACTTCCTCATTTGTCATCGCGCGAATCCGTTTTGCCGCTTCGGAGATTATAAGCCCGCTCTCATATATCTCACGATATACATACGCCCTACCGTATGTATCCACTGCAATCCAGTATCCTGCAAGCATATCAAGACCGTAGTCCATGACGAAGTACCGCCGCCAATGCTTTGGGATTTCAAACGGCGGCATAACGTGTATATCTCTTTTCCATTCCGTGAAATACTGTCCGTCAAAAATGTCCCAGTTCCCGTAAAGCAGAGCCTGCTTGTCCTTCTCATCAAGCTTCTCAAGACGTTTGACATAGTCGGGGTCGGTCATCATCAGAAAGAGATTATCCTGCACCATCGCCGGAATGAACATCTTTCCGTCGTGCTCGATATTCGGCTCACCAACATCAATAAACCGCGACTTCACCCAGGCGTGTCCGATTCCTCCGGGGTTGGTTGCGCTCTTGACCTTCTTCGGATAACCGTTCGTTCCTCTCACACGGGAGATGAGATATGTATACATATACTCCGTAAAATGAGTGAGCTCATCGAATCGGATTATGTCATATTCCGCCGACTGGTACTTGTATACATCTCCTTCCTTGTCGCAATATCCGAAGTCGATGACCGATCCGTTGACGAAAAAGCCCGTATGCTTCCCCCCGTTATATTTATATACACTTCGCGGAAACAGCTCATTCGCAACGCGGATAAGGCTCTTCTCAAGCTCCGGAAACGTCCTTCGGAGTATGAGCTGCTTTGATCTCGGATATTTCAGCGCAAACAGAAAAGCATCTATCAGCTGCGCATATGACTTGCCTCCGCCTGCAGCACCCCCGAACAGCACCTCCGAAGCTGTAGTCTCGATGAACCTTTTCTGTTTTGGGGTTATATTAATTTCCATTTACATCTGCCGCCTTCGCTTCTGCTTCCTGTATTGCTTCATGTTCTGCATATGTAATCTCGCGGAATCTCTCCTCGTCTGCACCTTCTGCAAGATATATCGTTCTTCCGTATGTCTCACCGTCTGTGAGAATGTGTCCTTCCGATGCTGTAAGCATTATTCTCTTTGTCATATTATCACCTCCTATACAAGTGAAATAGTCCAGTTTGGCTTCGTTGCTATCAAAACAGCCCATTCATCATCGGTGAATGCGGCTTCTTTCGCAGATTTCTTCAGCGTTAATGTCATATTGGAAGTTGAGGGTGATAAATGCTCTATTATGTTCTGTATACTTCCCTTTGTAAGAGGACTCCATTGAAAGTTGATCGTGTTTCCGATAGTTCCTTCGAAAGTGATATTTTTCAGCGCACTGCATTTCATAAAAGCGTCAGCCGTATAGGTTACTCCCTCATCTACAATCAGCTTCCTTATAGTTACAAGGTTTGAACCATAGAACGTTCCCCCAACTCTCGCCGGAGAAATCAGCTGAATATCAACTTTTGTGTCCGTCATTTTCGCATATGCAAACGTGGAATTCAAAGTGTTATTCGTTTTTACGATAATCGGATATTTGGGATTGTATACATCATCGCTCCAAGCATTGTAAAAAGCATAGGCATAACCTGTCCGCGCTCCGTTCTGCTGAAACGTATCCCAAAACGCGTCATACTCTGCTTGTCTTCCTTTATTTTTGTAGACTATTGATAGCTTTCTGAGTTTATCTGCTATTGTCATTGCTCCGTCCCCCCTGTCAGGGATTCATCACATGAAAGAAGCTCATCAAGCGCAGAATCTATGTCTCCGAG
>JAFSIZ010000039.1 GCA_017439555.1 Oscillospiraceae bacterium
GGAGTTCCAAATATTTTTACATAACGAAACTCAAAAAACATATTCTCCATTCTCGGCATTATTTCACCGCCTTATACATAAAGCAAGGTTTCTGCACCATTTGATACGGCACCGATTCTGCAGTCCGGATTTTCTTCAATAAGCTTGTCTATAACCTTTTGCAGGTCTTTTATATACGCATGCTCGCTCCCTGCTGTCTTCATTTCCTCGGGCGTTACTCCGTCGCCGACGGTTATAAGCCGTCTTCTGCGGCGAAGCTTTGCCATACCGTTGCCGACAGCAATTGACAATGGATCCATCGAAAATTTCTCACCGCGGATTGAAGCATTTACCATCTCATCACCGTTGTCGTTACCCATACATTCGGCATAACCCGGATGCGGTCCCATTCCCTCGAAGTTCGGGCTGACGAGTACGAGTGTGCCGCCTTTGTCGCTCATAAACGCAGGCTCTGCGGCAAACATCGCCTTTGGCGACTGCCAGAAATCCTGATCTGCCGGGTGTGAGCTTGTTATCATAATATCTGCTTTTTCTTTTACCTTATATCCGATAACGCTTTTTCCGCGCTGCACTCCTTCGCGCTGAGCTTTTATATAATGTCCCGAGACAACATCTGCTATCTCAAACTTTGAGTTAAGCACAACATTTATGATAAAGTCAAGCCCAATGCTGTCTACCCAGTTCTCCATCATTTCGCGAACAGGAGTGCAATCACGTCCGAACAAAGGTTCATCGTAAAGGGATGCTTTGAGGTGGAAATACGAAACCGTTTCTTCTCCTGCTATTCCGGGAAAAAGTATTTTCCCACCACCTCCCCATCCCATTACGGGATGCGGAAGCAGACAACCGACGCCGATATGAATATCCGTCTCCATAACGTCTTTCGTCGCCATTATGTCAACACCCTCGGGTGTTTTGCCGACATACACAAGTCCTTCGGGCTTTTTGAACTCCGAGTTTATTACCTCATATCTGTCATATACTGAATCTCCCACACGGCGGCGAAGCTCGTTCTCCGTCATATAGCGATGGCTTCCGAGTGCCGCCACAATTCTGATATCTTCGCGTTTTGCTCCTGCCGCTTCAAGTCTTGGTAACAGTAACGGAAGAATTACAGACTGGGGTGTCGGGCGTGAATCATCGTCTATGATAATTGCAATTTTTTTACCGGGTTTCACTATCTCGGATAGCGGCTTTGTTCCTATGGGGTTATCTATTGCGTTTTCTATTGCGCCTTTTAAATCGTCAATTGCCGGAGTAAATTCCGGGTCCATCATTCCGATAAAATTTTTATCCGGTATTTCAAAACTTACTTTTTCGTGTCCGTAAGGAAGTGTTACTTTCATTTTTTCACCTATTAAAGTCCGAGCTTTTTTCGGACTGTCTTTTTGATAAGAGCTTTTCTTTCTTCATATTCTTCGTCTGTAAGATAAACTCTCTCCTCAGGGTCGGGGAACATAACAAACGTTGTCCCCCAGCCAAGCTTACCTTCATATTTCGGGCAGATGGTATAGTGAACGTGGCGACAGGTATCGCCATAAATGCCGTAGTTTATCTTATCTGCCTTAAAGATCTCTTTTATTGTTTCAGCAAGAGCACAGACATCGTCCATATATAGATCGCGTTCTTTCTTCGGGATTTCGTATATTTCCTCATAATGCTCTTTAAACATTATCGTGCAACGACCCGGAAGTGTCTGATCTTTACAAAGAAATATTTTTGACGCTTTTAAGTCACATATTTCAAACAAAAGTTCGCGAAAGCCTTCGTCTCGGTCACAGTAGTAACAGCCTTGTTTTTTCATTTCTATCACCCTTCACTTTTAAAGTTTCACAACATCCATCGGTCTTCTTGTCTTATATGCGCCATTTGTAAAGTCAGGTATTTCAACCGGTGCACCGTTATTGGCTATTGATTTTTCCGAAAGATATGCAATCGACATCCAAGCTGCCGCGTCATATACATCTATCGGCATCTCTTTTCCGTTCCGCAAACAATCACAGAAGGTTTCAAATTCAAAAAAATCCACGCCGCCATGGCCTTCCTCAAGTTCGGTAGGATTTTTCCCCTTCCAAATTTCCGGAAGGTACTCATCATAATATTCTTCAGCATTATTTAAGTATTTTTTTATAAAATCAAACGGATAGAATATCTCCTCAACCTTTCCGTCTTCAATAACGATATTGGTATCCATATTATACATACCGCGTGTTCCGCGAACAGTCAGCTCACGCGAATAATGAGCAGGAAGCGTTGTATCAAGCTTAAGACTTATCATTTCTCCGTTCTCACAGGTAATCAGGGTTTCAACAATATCTCCCTGAACGAAAACTCTGTTATGCAATTCGGAAAGTTCTTCTTTTCCCTTAACATACTCAGAAAGACCAAATGAACCGCTTGCGCGAGAAACCAATGATACCATTCTGTTACCACGGTTGATTCCGAGTATTTTAGCAATAGGTCCAAGATCATGTGTCGGATAATTATCGCGATTTCGCGTTGAATATTCTTCAAGGCGATAATGACGCTTTATATTTCCCGTTGCAATCTCCTCTCTCAGGTCGTGACGATATGCTCCATGGCAATATACGATACGTCCCAAAACTCCACGTCTTGCAAGAGAAAGCGCAAGAAGCTCCTCGCGTCCAAAGCAACAGTTCTCCATAAACATAAACGGAGTATTAGTTCTCTCCTGCACTTCAACAAGTCTGCGGCATTCTTCTTCGTTATATGCTCCGCCGACTTCCATCGCAACGGCAATTCCGCGTTCCATTGCAGCTATTGCAACATCTATATGCTGTTTCCAGCCCGTTGCAACAAGCACCGCATCCGGCTTTTCATTTTCAAACATCTTGATATGGTCTGTATATTTCACCGGACGAAGTTCCGTGCTTTGCTCAAGCTCACAACAAAGCGTTTCCGCTTTATCTTCATAAGGATCACATACTGCAACTATTTCCGTGCCCATAGCTTTCGGTATAGCATTTTTTGCCAGAAATACTGCACGGTGACCCGCACCGCAAATTACAAAACGGATGGTTCTCATATAATCTTCCTTTCGACTTTATACATTGAAATTATATTTTCTTTCGATATTAAAAACAATGTCAATTATTGACATAAACCTAAGATTCTTATGTGTTTTTTAGACATATAGATTGTTTTTTTAATCATAATATGATAGAATCAAATCGAAAGCAAGGTGTATTTAATGAACAATCTTCGAACCAACAAACGAATATTCTTCAATGAAACATGGGACACGTATTATAAGTTGCGAAACATTGGATATCATGACTTTCATATTATAAAACCCACTAAATTTGCGAGAATATACGACTGGACATCCCTGCATTTTGTTGTTAGCGGAAAAGGAACACTCATAATCCGCGATAAAGTATATAAGCTTTGTGCCGGTGATTTTTTCTATATTCCGGCAAATGAACCAACCATATATTATTCGGACGATATCGAGCCTTGGAGCTATTATTGGATTTCCTTTTCAAAATCTTCCGGCTTTAAAATTGAAGACATACTAAAGCTCAGCAATAAATCCCCTAAACTGACTGCAAAAGATCCGCAGAAGGTATCGGAACTTTTCGACGCTCTTTTTTCATTGGAAGTTTCACAAAGTGAATTTTCCTATATGACAGTATCTATGTTGATGCAACTTCTTGCTTGTGAAGCAACTCATTCACTTTCTCCGTCAAATAATAAAATATCGCCAAAGAAAATTGTCTCAACTGTTAAACAGATCATAGAGCTCAACCATACAAATCCAAATTTCAACATAAAAGAAATAGCACCTGTCTTGTATTTGAGTACAAGACAGGTGGACAGAATTTTCAAAGACGAAACCGGTATGACACCAAGAGCATATCTTATAGATGTAAAACTTTTCCATGTGACGCAACTTTTAAAGGAAAATGATTATAAGGTAAAAGAACTTTGCAGAATCGCAGGCTTTTTTGATGAATTTCAATTTATGAAGATTTTCAAAGCAAAATTTGGAATGACCGTTAAGGAGTACCGACGAAGCATAACTGAAACTTTATAAAAAATCACAACTATTCAGAAACACGGATTTTGGGGTAATTGGGAAAAACGTTGTTTCGTTTACTTGGCATTCCATATTTTCCACCAGACTTAACCTGTAAATCCATATAACTTTATATGCGAAACCATACGGTTACGCGCCGTCTCCACCACTCACTTTCACGTAAATCGTGATTTTATAAAAAACGCCACATGGCAAGCTTATACTTGCCATGTGGCGTTTGTTTTTGTTTATTTACCTGTATAGTCTAAAATTCGCTTAAGGAGCACTGCAATCTCAGCGCGTGTTGTGTAATCGGTTGGAGCGATGAGTCCGTTCTTGCCGTTTATGAGACCTGCATTTACGAGGAATGATACTGCTTCACGCGCATAGTCGGAGACTTGGTCGAAGTCGCTTGCTTGCGGGACGTCGAGGTAAGACACCTCATCCGTCAGCTCCGCTGACACCTTGTCTCGCTGTGGCTCGGTCACGTCGCGGTTCTGATAGTCCACCGGACTATCATTCATTGCCGCGCCGACACTCCGCTCACGCTCCGCTACCTCAAGGGGAAGGCTCTTTAATGCGCGATATACTATCACCATCATATCCTGACGGGTGATGTTGTTTCTCGGAGCGAACTTGTTCTCGCCGATGCCATTGACAAGCCCTGTGTTTCTTGCAACTGCAAGTTCCTTTGCAAAGTAATCACTTACTTCTACATCAGCGAAGTTTTCTTCATTATCACTTGCGAGCCTGAATGCGCGGACAAGGAGAATCGCAAAGTCTGCTCTTGTGATGTTTGCGGCGGGTGAGAATGTGTTTTCACTTGTTCCCTTGATTATTCCTTCATCGGCAAGTGCGTTAATGGCATCCTGTGCCCATAAGTGATTGCCGAGGTCGATAAAGCGGACATTGGAGTCGACATCCGGGGTTGTCGGAATTTCGGGTGTGCTCGGTGTTTCCGGGACTTCCGGTGTGCCCGGAGCAGGTGCTGCTCCACCGCCGCCACCGCCTGCACCGCTATTGCCCGAGGATGTTGGGGGTGTGGTCGGGACATCCGGAGTTGACGGTACTTCGGGAGTTGTCGGCGCGGATACTCCGCCGCCTGTTGTAGCGCCGTAGACCGATACGATAAAGTGGATTGCGTTTTCGCGTCCGTCAGAGTCAGTTGCTGTTATTTCAAAATGATTATCGCCTGTCTGGTTTGATGTCGGATTCCATGTAAGCTCACCTGTTTCTTCATCTATTGATGCGCCACGCGGAATTTTTGTTCCCGAATAAGTAATCTCTCTGTCAAGCGGACTGGTTGCTGTTATCTTTGTTTTCAGCATCGACCCCACAGAGGTGCTCATTTTTTCTACGGGTTCAAATTCAGGAAGCGATGCATCGATGTATGCGAGCGGGATTCTGAAATTCTGCTTTACATCTATATTATAGACATAACCTGCATCAATATCGTATTCATCTATATATGAGCGGACAAGCGATGCCGTTCCGAGGTCAAGTCTTACGCTTCCGTCTTCATTCTTCCACGCATCAACTATCTCATATGCACCGTTCTGAACTCCGTCGTTCTCGATATAGATAACCTTTCCTGCAAGCTCGGCAGGATTTTCGCAATCGATATTCACATCAATCCAGTTATCAAAATCGCCGAAGTCGAAGGTCATATCAAAATCACGGACCGTGCCGGTATATGCAGCTTTCTCCGTTGATGGAGTATTCTCACCGATAACAGTGCCGTCATTGACATAGCGATAAAGCACTTCACCTGCAGAATTTACGCTATAGAGCCCCACAAAACCTTTGAAATAAATTTCACGGTCTCCATCGGTGAGCTTATAGGTTACTTCGTTGTTTGTCGCATAGATTATATAGTCTGTGCGGTCTTTTTCGTGTGTAACCTTTACTGCGCGTACAACATCGTTTTCCGCTTCATTTCCATCCACAACAGAGATTGTGGATATCGGCTCAATGGCTTTGAGGTATCTGTCATGCTGATATGGCTCATAAACCGTTGTATAGAGCGAATCAAGCGTTCCTTCTCCTGCCTGCTTCTTGTTGGTTACAAGGAGATAATCGAAGGTTTTCGGCATCATTGCATTATCGGGCTTATCAATCTTCGGACCTGCTGCAAAGGTAACCTCATCTGGAGTAAAGTCGTTCATCTGTGTGAGACGGAGCTTTATTCCCTTGTTGTTCTCAACAACTCTGCGATAGTCCTCGATATCAAACTCGACAGAGAAGATATCGCTCGGAGTATTATATTTTCTCACCTTGCCGAGCCAGGAGAATCCGCGTGGGAAGATAGTGTCATAGTACCAGGCATCCGCTGTATTCGGGTCTTGTCCCGGTCCTACAAAATATTTTGTTTCACCTGTTGACGGATCGGTATACGGTGCGCCCTTTCCGTCAGGTCCCATACCTGCCAAAGAACCGATATATTCGCCGTTTTCATCAACCTGCGGTGTGCATTCTCCAAGTCCGTCAACAGCGTTCAAGTGCTCTGCAGAGCTGAAGAAGCTGAACATATGAGACTCTCCGCCCTTTACACGGAAGAAGTCAACTCCATAGGAATTTTCTTCGTCAACCTTGACCATAACCAAGGTTCTGCGGTAATGCTCAAGGTCGTCAACTATTGTTTTATAGCCGCCGAGAGCTTCCGCATCCATAAGCTTGACTATTCCCGAATCATCATAGTGATACGGTGTTGCACCCTCGGCAAATTTTTCCTGTGAATTACCGTTTATGACAACAGTGTTTCCTGCGATGGTTTCGGTGTCAAATTGAAGTCTCTGCGGGAACTTGCCTGAGTTTGCGGAATACCCCTGGTCCGGAGCAATACTGAAGCCGAATGCTTCTATTCCGATTCTGAGCGCATCCTTATGTGAATGGGCGGCTATCGTCGGTCCGTACCACATCCAGAAGCTTCTCTGGGTATTTATCTTTGACTGTGCGCTCGCGGAGTTATACTTTGTTCCGTCGCGGAGCACAGTAAAGCCATAGCCCGGAAGGATGTCACTTCTCGTCAAGGGTTGTTCTCCCGAAATATAATCCTTCAAGATATCCTGAACCGCCTCAGGCTCTGCATCAAAGATTGAAGTTCTTATTTCATCAAGCTTATAGCCCTTCCAGCGGTAGATGAACTGAGCTATTTCACGGAGGAGTGTTTCGGTGTCGGGGTTCTGAAGCGCATAGACCGACATAAAGTTTGTTATCATTACCTCGCCTGCGCCAAAGAATCCGGTGGATCCTATTGAACCGCCGTCACCGAGATTCGGATGCATAACATCCACAAGTGTCAGACCGTTCCACGGCTCAAACATCTTTGCATATTTGGGGAAATCGAAGAGATTGTAGTTTCTCTTTCCGTCCTTTGCATAGACGAGCAGATAGTCTGCAACTCTTTCAAGTGCCTTCATCTGATAGGAGTTGTAGTTAAGTCCAACTTCGTTTGCCACACCGTCACGATCCATATTATTTACGATGTTTTTAAGAACGTTTCCGCCCTGATAATCGCCTTCGTTTTCTCTTCCCGAGCTCATTGTCCAGTCGATTATCTCGGTACGCATCGGCTCTTCTGCAAGGACAATTGCCGCCGCAGTGGTTGCCGCCTGAGAAAATCCGAAGTTACCCTGAACTTTTCCTACCTTTGCACCTTCCCAGGTTTCAATAAGTATGTTATTTTTCCAGTTCTCCCATATCTCGGTGCTGCTTGATTTATCGTTTGAAAGACCAAACTCCTCTGCCTTTCCTTTGAGGAAGTTTATCGTCTGACTGTCATAAATCATCGGGAAGACTGCGTCCGATGCAAGTGACCAGTTTTCAAATATCGCACATTCTCCGATATGACCGTTGGCATAACCAAGACCTTGTCCGTGGTAATTGTCATAGTCGCTGAGGTCGAACTGATGGTAGGTATCTGCCCATCTGTCAACAATGGCAGCACCTGCACGACCGTACTTCTTCTCACCTGTGTACACATACGCATTTGCAAGAGTTGTTGCAACAGTCTGACTTTCATTCCAGAACTGATAGAGATAATGCGCAACATAGAGCTTTATCTCTCTGAAGTCAGACGATGTATTAGGATCCTTTGATATATACGGAGTTCCGTCAGGCTTTGTGGGACGGTAGCCGAAGCCATCGTCAACACCCCAGGTCTCAACAGTTTCACCGGGACGAAGCCCC
>JAFSIZ010000040.1 GCA_017439555.1 Oscillospiraceae bacterium
GTTATTGTGAAATACTTTGTGCTTATTCTGCCATACTCATCAACCGCATCTACCGCTACAAGGTTATCGCCGATCTGCGACGCTGTTGGTTTCCATGTGAATGTACCGGTCTCAGCATCAAACGATGCTCCACGCGGAAGTGTACGCGCACGATACGTTACCGTTGCTCCATCGTCTCCCGTTGCACTTACCGTTACCGATACCGAGCTTCCGGCAGAGGTTGTGATATTGTCCGCAACCTCATCAAATACCGGTGCCGGGTTATCCTCGTATGACAACGGAATATCGAAGCTCTTTCCGACTGCTACGTCATACTTATAGCCAAGCTCCTCGTTCTTTGCATCGACAAAACCACTTATAAGCGTTACGTTTCCGAGGTTTATTCTTGCTCGGTTGCCGTCAAGCACATCTACGCTCTCAATTACGTATGTCGAGTTTCCGAGAGCCTCGCGTTCAACGTTTATGATACGCCCGGAGAGGTCATCAGCAGCTTCCTGAGTGAGCGCAACATCAAGCTCTGCCTCTATCCAGTTGTCAAACGAAAGCTCATCCTGGAAGTCTGTGATAGTTCCCTTTATCACAGCATCAAGGTTTTCAACCCTCACTGTATCGTTTCCAATCATTTCGCCGTCGTTTACATAGCTGTATATATTCACGCCGTTTTCATCAATTGACCATACTCCGACAAAGCCGCGGAACTCGAATATGTCACCAACGCTGTATGTAACTGTGTTGTTCTGTGCATATACGATATAGTCCACTCTGCCGTCGATAAGCTCTACCTTAACTGCCTTTGCCACATCGTTCTTTCCGGGAGTTCCTTCAACAACTGTTACCGGAACATTTTCAATAGACTTGATATAGCGGCTTCCGTTATACGGCTCGATAACGGTTGTAAAGAGCGTATTGAGATCACGCCCCTTGCGGCGGACAAGCATATATTCAAGATGGTCTATTGCCGCAAGATTGGTGTCCGTTCTCGGCGGCATACCGTTTAAAAGTGACACTTCATCGGCTTTCCAGTCGTTTACCATCGTCATACGAAGGCGAATATCCTGCTTTCCGTTCCGGGACTGATTCCAGAAGTCCTTTATCTTCCAGTCAACATAGAACTCTCCCGTTCCGGGGTTATCTGCACGCTTGACATCATCAAGCCATGTATATCCTACAGGATACTTGAGAACCACGCTGCTATTACCCGAGACAGACCATGGATCTTCGCCGTACGGAACCGCCGCTCCCGCATACGATCCCGTTGCCTGCGCCTTGAAGGTAAGGTTATCCGAGGTTTCGGGGTCTTCCTCGCTTGTCGCGTGGAAGGAATAGAGATGATCGTTTCCTCCAAGCACCTTGAAGAAGTCGATGCCGTAGGATATTTCATCGTCAAAGTCTACCATAACTATTGTGCGGCGGTATTCATCTGCCTCGGCATATACCATGGACGCATCAACATCCATAACCTTAACACGGGTGTCCTTTGTATCAAAATGAAGAGGAACACCGGTAAAACTGCCGGTCGCCTGTGAATCCTCATTTACAACTACCGTATTGTGCGAAAGCGTTATGCCCTGCCACTGATTGCGGTTCGGGTCTTTGCTCGCCGTTTCAGGATATCCGAGGTCTGTTGTCATCGGCAGTCCGTATGCCTCGATACCGAGATTCAGCTTATCGGAATGTCCGTGGGATGCCGCACCGCCAAAGTACATCCAGAAATCATGCTGCATATCTTTGACAACTCCGCTTCCTTCAGATTTGTGAAGTGTTCCGTCGCGCAGTACTCCGAAGCCATAGCCGGAAAGCAGCGAGCTCCTGTCGTAGTTATACTCGCCATGCTCCTCTATAATCGCTTCTATTTCATCGCTGAGGCTTTCGGGATTTCTTGTGTAGATGTCATAATGCAGGTTGTCTAAATTACCACCCTTCAGGAAATACAGATGCTGAGCGATCTCGACATCCTTTGTTTCTTTAAATGCGTTTATCATAACATCGTCGTTATCGGGCAGAAGTGAATAAAATGCTGCAGTACCGCTGTCGCCTATCGGTGCAAGACCGCGGCGCACCAACGTAAGCGGAGCATACGATTTTATCATCCCCACAAACTTCGGATTTTCATAGAGGTTTGCACCCTCATATTCATCGTATTTTGCGAGCACTGACGCAACCTCGGTGGTTTGAGTTACCCATATCCTGTTATAGCCCGGAGCGGACTCATTACCCTGACCGTCACGCGAAACATCATTCACAAGGCGCTTGTTTATTTCACCGCCTGTGTTGTAGGTCGCATGATCCGTTTCGCTGTAAGCAAACAGCCAGTCAATCATCTTACCGGTATCCGGCTGGGTATCAAGCACTATTGCCGCCTGCGCAATCGCAGACTGGTGAGCGCCGAAGTTTCCGTGAATTGAAGCACGCTGCACCTCTCTGAAGGATTCCCGAAGCGCTCCGTCCTCAATGTTTTTCCTTATCTTTTCCGGAGTAGATTTGTCGTTTATCTCTGTGTTGTTGTACTTCTTTGCCTTTTCACTGAGGAAGGATATAACCTGCGGGTCGTCATACATCGGGAAGAATGCATCATATCCTTTGGACAGTGTACGGACAATATTCACTTCCCAAATTTTGCCTATTATTTTGCCCGCACGCGTTCCGCCGTCGGAATTTGAGTAGTCAAGCAAATACGGGCGGAGGTCATATCCCGGGTATACATCCGCAACGCGGTCGAGCAGTATTGCGCCGACTCTGCCATACCTTTCATCTCCGGTAAACATATACGCCTCAGCAAGCGTATTTATGGCATTGCTTATTGTTCCCGCATTGTTACTGCCGCTGTTATGCCACAGGCCGTAGTGGTTATAATACGCAATATATGTGTGAATTTCTTTTGTTCCGTTTGAATATACTCTTCCCGTGTCATAGCCATAGCCGTCATCAACGCCCCATTTTTCGGGAGTTTCATTTCCTGTAAGCTTTACTTTACTGCTTGCGGTTCCGACCTCGGGATAAAGCGTATTTTTAAGATATCCCGTGCCATACGTTCCGCCGAACATTTCCTGATGGCGCTCAAGTGCAAGCTCACGGCTGAATATTCCGTGCTCGTCGCGTCCAAGCTCATAAAAGCTTGCAAAGTCATTGGACGGGAAAACACGCTTACAATCCGGACACTGTATCTTCCACGGACGCTGGAGCGGATTTGATATCCATGAATACGAGCCATGGTTCTGAAGAAGGTCTATCCCGCAGAAACGGCAGGTGTAGCGATCCGGGTCACTTCTGAAGCCGACTGTATTTGCGCGCGGAATGCCTTCGCCGGGCACCATTTCCCACAGCTTATCTTCAAGTCCGAGATATTTGTCTGCGTTGGCTATAACAGACTTGGATTCCGATTTTGCCCAACTGTATTTTGTTATATTTTCTCTCGCCGCCGCAACCATTTCGTCCGTGTAATATGTTCTGCCGACTTTTCCCTCACGCACGGAAATATAGCTTTCGGCAGTTTTCGTAATTCCGCTTGCCGTTACGGTCGCCGTCACTTTTGTACTGCCCAAACCGGCAGGTGTCACATATCCGCTTTCGGAAATACCGGCAACCGAAGTATCTTCAATCGCCCAAACGACTTCCGCAGATGTCATATCAAGAGCCTTGCCCTCTGAATTTTTACCGGAGACTGTAAGCTGCACACCCGCAGCCTCGGGATTCATAACAAAGAACGGAGCTTCAATTTCGACAGCTGCAAGCATTTCATCCTCTGTAACCGTGCCTGCCGCAACTACGTGAACCGGGACTTCCTTCGTTGTCTCTACGCCGTTCAGCATCACCTTAACCGTGATAAACGCATCTCCGACAGCCACCGCCGTTATGTTTCCGTTTTCATCCACCGATGCTACATTCAAATCGCTGCTTGTATACGTAACAGCCGCATAGGGGTCGGTATCGTTATTTCTCATCCTCTGCCATTCATAAACAAATCCGTCTGTCATGACTATCCCGGCAGAAAGCGCTTTGCTGTTTCCTTCCGCAATTTCATATTCGCTTTTTTCGGTTATAATTTCCTTTACGCCGGGAAGAGATGTGACAGCCGCAAAACGAACAAGTCGCGGATATTGATAATAGTTTCTTGAGACTGTCTTCGTCACTGCCGGACGGAGCGTAAGCTTATGCACACCGGCCTCCAGATGTACTGTGCGCAAATCTCGGGGCGCGATATTCTCCTCGTAAAACCTATACTCACCGACATATACACCGTCTATGTAGATATAGCTCTTTTCCGAGCCGTAACCGTTGGACTCTCCGCTCAGAAATACCGGCATATAATTGCCTGTATACGGAACCTCAAAATCAACAACAAAATCGCGGTCAACACCATTTGTGAGAACATATATATATCTGTTGTACAGATAGCTTCCAAGCACCGAGCTGTGAGAATTTACGGTATCAAGCTCCCACCCGTATTTTTCAATCGTGACATCGCTGATTTCCTTTTCTGCAACGCCGCCGAAGTTAATAACAAAATCACGCAAATCGCTCTCAACAACTGTAACTGCAATTTCATTCGTTGTGACAGTTGCCCCGCCCATCGTTATTTCTGCCTTGACGGTTGCTTTTGCCCCTTCAATCTCGCCGAAGATCATATTGTTTTCGTCAATGCTTACGCCGCCGACCGGATCGCTTTCGATTATCCAGTTTATGTCGGCGTTTGTAAAATCCGCATCATAGCCGCTCTGCATCTTTCCGGTAAGCGTAAGCGCTTCATCGCGGAGATATCCCACCGTTTCCGGAGCGGAAAGAGAAGCCGACACTATCGGAGAAGAGTCCGTAACCGTGATCTCAACCTCTGTATATGCGCTGCTGCCGCCCAGAACAAGCGTTGCCGCGAGCTTTCCTTTTCCTGCGCGATGGGTTGTTACTTTTCCGTTTTCATCTACCGAAACAATCTCCGGAGTGAGCGATTCGTATATTATTCTGCCGCCCGTCATATCGGCAGCAGAACCATCGGACATAAAGCCTGTCGGAATAACCTGCGAAGCTCCGCCAACCTCAACGCTTGCAGGCTCTGCCACAGCGGACGCATAAAGAAGCTTCATATCATATCCCGAGGTCGTGACAGAGGTCTTTCCGCTTCTTGAAATACCGTTTAAGGTCATTACTGCGGATATCTCGGCGGTGCCGTTTTTTCCTCCCGTCTCAGCTACGGTTGACGCGGCAAACATAGCGCCTGATATCTCCGTACGCGTGCTGTCCTGAAAGTCTGCTACAACATATTCATCGGAGGATGAAAGCTCAATAGCTCCCGGCAGACATTCACTGCCAATCGAAATATAGTGCCCGAGCGTTGTATACGGCTTTGTCAATACGGTAAAGGTTCCGCTTCCGTCAGCAGACGGATCTCCGGAAATCTCCATTTCAATTCCCGCATAGCCAACCTCACGGAGCTCGAAATCGTCCATCCATATCGTTCCGCTGTATCCCGCTTTTCCGACGCTTGTCGCAGGTGCTCTGATATTAAGTCTCGGAGAAAGATAAAGTATCTCCCCGTCATATTCTGACGGTGCGGCAAGCGGAACAACACATTCCTGCCATTCGCTGTAGGCTTCTTCCCAGTTTTCAATCTTGTTTATATCCGTCTCGCGCCCTGCAACAAAAGCAAGCGCTGAGCTCGACGTGCCTGTAGGACTGTTATATGCATACATTCCGTAACGCATTGTGGGATATTCGCCGTCCTCCGGCTTTGTTATATTCGTTTTAACCTTAAATGTGAGCTGATAGAACTTTCCCGGCTCGACTTCAACTCTCTCGCCGTTTCTTTTTAAGAATATCGTTGCAATATTTGTCGGCATAGGCACACTCGGGTCAAAGTTAAACGCAAGTGCGCGGTTATCCTCATCTCCGTCCTTCGGCTCAGTCTCAATGCCGCTGCGGAAGAATACAGGCTCTTCGGGAGCCTCGTCCTGACGCACGGAATCCCACACCCATTCGTCGTTTTCAAAATCGGGATTCAAATCCGCCATCATATTTCTGCCCGCAGGTGCGACAAGCAGCTTGTATTCCTCACTTCTCGATATTCCGTTGTATGTGATGTTCGCGGTAATAACAGCATTGCCGCAGGATTTTGCGGAAATAATGCCGGTATCGGAAATCACTGCAACCGTTTCCTCCGACGATGAATATTCAACGGTCAGCTCCGATTCGTTAATATCATCGAGCAAAATACCCACATCGTCATACAGCTTATATTCAAGCTGTTTTTCCGTCATATTCGGCATCGGGTCATCCTCTCCGAGGAGACCGTGAACGGAAAGCCCTATTTTATCAAATTCTCCCGCCGGAGGCTTGATTTTAAAGGACGATGCGGTCACTTCCAGAAACTGCCTTGTACCGGAAACAAGCGGCGCAAAGCTCTCATTTTTTCCGACTGCACGGAAAAGAAGGTAATACGTATTGTCTGAATCAAGATACCTCTCATCAAATGCATCAGTCTTTGTTTCTGCCTCCGCCGAATACATATCAATCGTTGCAAGCTTGTATTCGTCTCCGAGTTCCCCAATATACGTCGGCAGATTCCCGCTGCCGTTTCCCGATTCACCGAATACAAATTCAGGCGATGCATCGGTTCTCTCAACAAGATACACATCAACTATCGGAGCGTACGTTTTTGCAAGATAGCTAAGCGACGGAATATACATCCCGCTCTCAGCAACCTTAAGCTCAATTGCGTATGCTGCAATCCGTTGGTCAGCACGGCTCTCATACGCGTTCCACATAAGACCGCTCGCATTCGCGTATGTGTTATATACATATGCAGTGCCGGCAGGTCTCCACGGAGCCGAAAGCGAAGCGACAACATCATCAAATGCTACCGTGTTGAGCGTGGTTCGCTGAACATTGCCTGATGAGCCAAGTGCTGCCCGATCGAAGCTATATACATATTCCTTAGTCGCGCGTTTTATCTCTTTTACCGCAATGTCAACAGTATCTGAAATCTCTGTTCCGTCAACCGTTGCCGTTATTGTTACGTTTCCCTCTTTGATGCCGGTAACAACACCGTCAGGTGATACCGCTGCGATATTTTCATCCGAGCTTTTGTATGTAACACCCTCGGTCAGAATCTTCGTGCCACTGAGCGAATACATTGCAGTTGCCGTGAGGGCCACCGTCTCTCCGACCAATACTGTACCGGAGCTTGATGAAAGCGAAAATGAGCTGAGCTCATCCACGGGCTCTACCTCAGGCGGCGCAAGCTTAAAGGATTTGAAAACGGTCTGCATTCCGCCTGTCGAGGTAAGCCGTTCATCATTGCCGACAACACGGAAAAGAAGATAATAGCTCGTGTTTCCTTCGAGCTGGAGCTCCCGGTTTCCAAAGCTCTCA
>JAFSIZ010000004.1 GCA_017439555.1 Oscillospiraceae bacterium
AGGTCATTTCCGAATTTATATGTCATACCGCCGGCAAGGTCTTCCAGAACATCGAAGCCTATTGTTTCGCCCACTGCAAAGGAGCTCTTTTCCGGAACAATGCGTACTCCCGTTGCCGCCGGCTCTTCGCCGAGCCATTGTATTGAAAAGCTTAACGGATAAAGATATCCTGCCGTCTGCGCACGGAGCGTAAGCGTCCGCGTTCCCTTTTCAAGATAAACGGGATTGAGCTTTACCACGGAATTAAGGTCAAGAGCATCTCCGCCGGATTTGAAGCTGCAGTAGCCCGCATATTCACCCTCGATATATAGCTTTGCATCTTTACCTGTCATTTGCCGTCTGCCTGCAAATATGGGCTGATACCAACCGGAATGGTCAACAACAAAATCAATTGCAAGGTCTGATTCTATGGTGTTATCTGCATTTGGTGCTTTGAACTGAAGCGCAGTAGCCAGGCATCGGATACTCTTATACGATCCCGACAATGCCTCTGCAACGCGCGTAGGAGATGTTTCGTTGCGGTTTACGCACCAGCCGTCAGCTTCAAGCATCGGATTAAGCGCTGAAAAGCTTCCGGTTGTTGAGCGGAAATCCCAGTGCTTGTTCTTTGGATTTTCGCCCGTTACCTCAATCTCAAACGAAGCACTGGTCAGAGCTTCGTCCCCACGCGATATGCTTACCTGAACACGCGCTGTTCCCTCCGCTTTGCCGGTTACGGTTCCGTCTTCGGCAACCTCAAGAATGCCGGCATCTGCCGCATCACAAAGAGAAAACTTAACCTCCGCATCAGATAAGTCTGCCTCTTTCCCGCTCTCGTGCAGAACCGTTACGGAGAGCTTCTTTGAAAAGCCCTTCTCTACGCTGTCGTCACCGGTTATCTTGGCACTTACAAGAGGGGTGCTGTCAGTTATTTTTATCTCAAAAGTTTTCTCTGTGCTGTAGGTTCCTGTTTTTGCAAGAACAGTGAAGCACGCGGTTCCCGGCTGCTTTGCGGTAATTTTGCCGTTCTCATCTATCGTGGCAAGCTTTGTGTTGTTGCTTTCATAGTAAAGCGATATGCCCTCGCCTGTATGCTCCGTGCCGTCGGTGTTAATGCATTTTACGGCAATATCTGCTTCTGCATCGACCGAAAGCGTCTCGGGATGCATTACCTCAATGCTCTCAAAAAGAACCTCAAGTCCGGATAAATTCAGAGGTATTCGTCCCGTTTGTGTTGCATTGCCAATCGTGACCTCGGCAATAATGTCACATTTGCCGTTGCTTACAACCGTGATAACTCCGTCCTCCGAAACCTTTGCTACTGTTTCGTTTGTTGAAGAATATTTCGCGGTTATCTTCTGATTATCATCACCCGAGATTATTTCGTTTCCTGTGTTTGTAAGCGCCCGGAAGGATGTTTCAAACGTATCATACGTTTTCGGATTTTCAATCGGCTTTACAAGGCTAAAATCAACTGTTTCAAAGCTTACCTCATGAAGATGGAGATTTGCAATATAGAAATCAGCATTTTCATCATCCATTGCCGTAAATTCCACACGAGGGTCAACGGCGATTCCGTCATAACCCTTCCAGTTAAGCCACACAGCGGGAACGGTAAACTGTGTCCAGTCCTGCGCTCCGCTTGTTCCTTCCCACGGATAATGGTTATAGTTTTTGAGCGTCGCTCTTTCCACTTTTGTGGGGGTATATGCGAGACTGTAGTAATATAATTCTCCCTTTGCGCTCCTTACCGCATTCTTTATGTTTTCGCTTTTTATATAGCCCGTGTACTCATAGAGCTTATTCGGGTCGAGGTTTACAAGTCCGTTATGGGCAGTGCTGTCCGGTGCATAATATTGGGTGTATCCCTGGATTCTTGCAAGGTTATTTACACCGGTTGAGGTTATCGTATCCTCAAAGCTTATTTTTGCAAAGTTTGTAAATGATGTTTTCGTAGGCGAAAGCTGATTTTTAAGAAGCGTATATACAAAGTTATCTCTGACCTCGTTTTTCGTTACATACCAAAGTG
>JAFSIZ010000041.1 GCA_017439555.1 Oscillospiraceae bacterium
AACGGCAAAGGAAAAATCGGTACAATCGATTTTTACACATCGGAAGCAGGTATTGGTACAACTACTTTTGATGAAATAACTCTTGATGAGACAGGAGAATATCTCCTTCTCTTCCATGCAACGGGAACAAATCCGGAGATGATAAGAGAAAGCTATATTGACGGACAGATCCGCAAGCTCACACTCACTCCTCCCTCAATGGTGCCGAAGGATGAGCTTCAGAGTTTTTCTGCTTCCATCGCTCCGAGAACAGTTGAGGTGGGCGGAACTGCGGCAATTACCGCAAAAGCAACATATTCATTAAGCGGAGATAAGGTTGTCGCCGATGGAATTACATTCAAGAGCAGTGCAGAGTCAGTTGTAACTGTTTCTGCCGATGGAACGGTAACAGCTGTTGCTGAAGGAAAAGCAACAATAACAGTAACGCTTGACGGAACAGAGTTTTCCGATAGCGTAGAGCTTGAAGTTCTTCCCTATGATGCAGGAAATGCTGGCGTTATACGCGAATATATCACAACATGGGATGCGCTGAGCCTCACAAAGCTTCCTTCAACAAGCGACAGCAATCTTTATTCAAATGAGCCCTATACCCGTAGCGGAACTATATTAATGAATACGAGCCTTATGAACAGAAACGCTGTCTCATATCTCAATTCTGCAGGCGAAACAGTTCCGGAATACGGCCTTATGAACTTTGATATAACCGATCCGTGGGATATGGCATTTGAGAGAAGCGCCGGCGGTGTAAGAATTATGAAGGGAACAAATAACCTTCTTCTTACATACGAGATAGGTAAATATGGAAACACATCAACAGGTACAGTTCTTGCTCTTCGCGTAAAAGTTCCCAATAAAGGCAAGTATAACCTCTATGTTGATAACTCCAATGATAAGGGTGGAGTTGCCCCTGCTGTTTATTTCGCATATGATGACGGAACAGTAACCGACATTGGCGGAATAAGCAATATCCTCAAAAATTCAGAGCCTGCAGGATATTTTAATGGCGGCGACACAACCAAATCGGGCTATCAGAAGGTGGCTCAGGTAGAAGCTCCCAGAGCAGGTGAGTATTTCGTTATCTTCTTCTGCGATGCACATTCAAAGGAGCTCAATCCGACAGCGACTGCCGCTGACGGAAAGTATCAGACCCTTAACCTCAACGGAGTTAAGCTCTCTGCACTTCCGGGAGCTATTGCAAAGGCGAAGATTTCTATTGACGGAATTGATGCAGAGGGCGACCCGATGCCGCTTTACACCGAAAAACAGCTTAGCTTCGAGCTTTTCGATGCTCTTGATATTCCGTTTGATGAGATATATGAAGATAAGCTCACAGTTTCTTATTCTTCATCTGCAGAGAACGTTGCAACTGTTTCCGAAACAGGTCTTGTTTCAGCACTTTCAAACGGAAAAACAACCATTTCGGTGACGATTAACTATGACGGCACGGAAATTGTTGGAACATATGAGCTTCCTGTAGCTCCTGCGGGAAGAAACCTTATGTCACACTTGAATCCCGACTCCGAGGGCGACGAGTGGGTATGGATTTCCAAAAATGAACCCGATTATACTGTTGCAAAACAGCTCCAGAGCACAACAATCGGTGTTGTTCCGAAAGACGGCAATGAAAATAACCGTGCTCTTGCCATAAACTTCAACCCGGATTATACGGGAACAACAGGTCTTTCCTCAGTGTTCCTCAAAAATGACGGACACCGTGTTCCGATTGAGCCGGGCAAGTTCTATCAGCTCACCTTCAAGGTAAAGGACGATTCATATTATCCCGAGGGCGCAAGTCATGCAAGTATGCTCTTTGACATTTATACATACAACAACCCCACGGGTACTGCGTCAAGCTCAATTGCATTCGCAAGTAACCTTAACTCCAACTATGCAAATCTTGACATAATAAAGCAGCATCACGGTGAATGGGTTGAAATCACTCTTCCTGTCCCGGCTCCTTATGAGTATGACGGCGATGTTGTATATTTCACACCGCGACTCGACTTCAGAATAGATTCTGCAGACAAGGGCAAAGCAGGCTTTGGCGGAACTATCTGGCTTGATGACTTTGAACTCCGCGAAGTTGGTTATGCAGGTGTTGAGGTGGAAGTCGTCGGAGATCTGACAACGGGAACTCTTGGAAACGTAACCGTCGTTTCAAAGCCTTATACATCTGGCGGAAGCTATATCGGACTTCTTTCGGGCTATGATTTTGATAATCTCCTCGATGTAAAATCAAGCAATGAGTACGTTATCGGAAATATTACAGAAACAACCCGCACTTTGAGTGTTACAAGCAGCGGTCTCTACTTTATGAACACAACCGCAAAGCTTGGCGGTATGAACGGAAGTGCTGAAATCACATCCGATATGACCATCCACGGCATAACAAGGCAAGGCAAGGCTGAAGTTACAACCTCGGGCTTTGAAATCAAGCTTCTCTATGCAGAGGCAAAAGGTGAGCCTTCCGAAATTGGAGCAGGTGAGACCACAAAGGTTATCCCCACAGGATATCTTTCCGATGGCTCAGTTGCAGATCTCACAGACGCAATAATTTCATATCAGACGCTTACACCCGATATTGTATCGGTTGATAAAACAACAGGCGAGGTAACGGCACTCCGTGCAGGTACGGGTGAAGTCCGTGCAAACGTAATCCTTGACGGTGTCGGTACATCTGCAGTTGCAAAAATCAAGGTAACGGATTCAACACCTATTGTTGAGGCACATCTCTACGGACCTGAAACAGTAGGATATCTCCGTGATGAAAAGCTCACAATAACAGGTATCACAGAAGGCGGATATGCCGCAGATATCGATGCCGCTGATGTTAAATGGACAATTTCAAACGAAGATGCAGTTTCGATAGACGAAGATCATCTTATCTTCGGTGAGATTCTCGGCGAGACAGTAAAGATAAAGGCAACTGTTTCGTTAAACGGCGGAACGGTTGAAACAGAAGAAATCACAATAACAGTTGCAGAGACAGATCTCCGCGACTTCCTCATTGATTTCAGAAAAATCAACCCCAAAAAGCCGAAGGATGCAACGCTTGAAGAAGATAACTGGCAGATTGACTTTGAAAACTCCGCAGCAGGAGTCAAGAATTCTCTCCTCTCCACAAGCGGCTGGACATCACAGACAACTGCGGTGGGGCATCAGACAGTATTTGATGTAAGAATCCCCTATACGGGATTTTATCAGATCGTATTCACCGGAACATACTATACTCAGAATACAGAGTATGCAGATATCTATATCGACGGAATATTCATCGGCGATTATGATTTCTATGACGAAAACCGAAACTCTCCTGCAGACCCCGAGAGAATGAGAACAATTGAGCTTACGGCAGGTGATCATAAGGTTACCGTTATTCCGCGCGCTGAGGGTGTGAATCGTGAAAACGTCGTTCTCAAGCAGCTCCGATTCAAGGCAATGTCCGGTATGCCTGATGTTGTTGCGGTTGTAACACCGCAGACAGATTATTCTGTTGAAGCCGGTGCAAGCGCAAAGATTTCTGCAGAAGTTCTCACAAGTGACGGTAACTTCTATAACGGAAGTTCAATGCTCGACGGAAGTAAAGACCCGATAATCGATATGAGCTATGAAAGCTCTGATACAGGCGTTGTAACCGTTTCCGCAGACGGCACTGTAACCGCGGTCGGAGAGGGAAATGCTGAAATTACCATCAAAGCAACAAGCGGAAACACTTCTGCAGAAACAAAGGTAAATGTTGTTGTTTATCAGAAGGGTGGCTCAATCTCCGGCGAGCTTTCAAAGGCGGTAATCAGCGGCGAGAGCTTTGTAACAAGCCCTGATTATACAATAGATCTTGATGTTTCAGGTACAGACGATGCAGGAAATACCGTTGATATAAGCGCTGCTGAAATAAGCTGGATAAGCTCCGATGAAGGTGTTGCAACAGTATCTTCCGAAGGTCTCATAACTCCTGTTTTGGCAGGTACAACAGATATCACAGCAACCATAGTTCTCGATGGAATAACCGTATCGGATACACGAACAGTATCTGTCAGAGACGGCAAGGTCGCAAGAACCTACTATACTGACGAAATGGTTGCCGCAGCGCGCGAAAACATATCTAAATACAGTTGGGCAAAGGAAGAGAGAAAAGCGGCTGTTGCAAGAGCTGACAAATATGTCGGCCTTGAAGAAGAAATCTGGGAAATGATTCCGGGCGAAGGGATTCCGCGCGCAACAAGCGTAGGATATAGAAACGACCCCGAACAATATACCTGCCGCTACTGTAAAACGAATTTGTATCAGTTGCACGGCGGAACCCCGTGGCATGTAAATGTATTCACAGACCCGTGGAAGGTTCAGTGTCCTGAATGTAAGAGACAGTTCCCGTCAAATGACTTCGCAAGTCTCTATGAGCTCGGCCGCGATGAACACGGTATATATAATATTGACCTTGCACTCGAACGCAATGCTGAGCTTGTTGCAAACGGTGAAAGAGGCTATCTTGTAAACGTTCTTTATCCCGAGCTTGCAGGATATAATGGTAAACTTACAGGTGAGGAAACCATTGAGGGCTGGGGTGTTGACTATGGTTTCGGCTATGACACAGGAAGGACTTGTTCAAACGGCGTTAAGGAAATCCACACCTACATTGCATACTATATGCACTATGGTATTTGGAATGACAGAAACAGCTCACGCTGCACAGGACTTGTTCAGAATGCGGTAAATGATCTTGCACTTGCATACCTCTATACAGGTGATGAAAAATACGGAAGAACAGGCGCTGTTATCATCGACAGAATTGCAGACCTCTATCCGGATTATGACCTTCGTCCATACCTTACACGCTTCGCTAACTCCGATGGCGGAGCAAAAAAAGGTAAGATTGTTGGTGGTATCTGGGAAACCGATCTGCAGGAAGACTTTGCAGTCGGATATGATGCATTCTTCCCGATGTATGATGATCCTAAGGTTATAGCTTTCCTTAACAAGAAAGCAGAAAAATACAATCTTGAAAACGATAAGTCTACTCCCGAAAAGATACGTGCAAATATAGAAAACGGCCTCCTCCGTAAGATATACGAGGCTATTCAGAATGCACAGAGTGGTGGTAACTTCGGTATGCATCAATCTGCTCTTGCAAAAGCAGCAATAGCTCTTGACACTCATCCCGACACCGACGATATGCTTGACTGGATATTCAGATACAGCGAGGTGACATCCACAAGCAACAGCGGCGGAGAGGTAAATCAGGTGCTTGTAAACGATGTTTTCCGTGACGGTCAGGGCGATGAATCCGCATTTGGTTATAACAGAATCTGGATAACAAACCTCACAGACCTTGCAAATGCATTGGCAAGATATCCGGAATTTACCGGTATGAGCCTCTATGAAAACCCGAAGTATCTCGGTATGATTCAGTCATATCCCTATACTATCCTTGTGCGTCGCGGTGTTCCGTCAGTCGGTGACGGCGGTGGTCCGGTAAGCTATCCGATGCTCCCGGATAACGATGCTGTAATGATTGACACCTTCAAGTATACAAGATATACAAACTTTGAGGCTGCAAAGGAAATTGCACAGCATATGTATCTTGTAAAGGGTGGCAACTTCAACGGCATCCACTATGATATCTGGACGAAGAATCCGGAAAGTCTTGGAGATGAAGTAAAAGACATAATCGACACCTACGGCGAATGGGATTACGACAAGAGCTCTGTCCTCACAGGCTACGGTCTTGGAATTATGCGTGCAGGTACTCTCTATGAGTCTGTTGGTGAAAACGTTATACGTGATACTCAGCGTGATTTCTGGTTATATTATGGTGGAGCTCATTCACACAGACATAATGACACACTGCATCTCGGTATTGAAGCTTACGGTCTCCCGATGACAACCGATCTCGGATATCCGGAAACCGCAACAAGCGGTGACCCCAATCGAAATCAGTGGAACAGTTCCTCGATTGCACATAATATGGTTTTGGTCAATGAACAGGGAGTGAACCGAAGCACATTCACTCCGAAGACAATCCACTTTGATGCCGAGAAGGATTCCCGTGTAAAGGTAATTGATGTAAATGCACCTAATGCATATACAGCTACTGATGAATACAGAAGAACTGTCGTTATGGTAGACTACGATGATGAAGTGTCTTATGGTATCGATTTCTTCAGAGTTCTCGGCGGTAATGACCACCTTTATGCATTCCGTGCTGCAAGCCAGGAAGATCCGGAGTATTCCGATAATCTCAGCTTTGAGCAGCAGATAGGCGGATCATATGCAGGAGCCGATGTTCCATATGGTCCCGACCCCTATTCCACAAATTCCAACTACACGATTCTCAAATATCCCAATGGTTATACATGGCTTACGGATGTTTACCGTGCAGACAATCCGGGAGTTTCAGATTTCTGGGTTGACTATAAGATAAAGGATTTCAGAAGCCTTTCAAGAAACGGTAAGATGGATATACATCTCCGTATGACGATGGTAAATGACTGGGAAGCAGACGAGGTTTCTCTTGTAAACGGTATGCCTCCGAGAAAACCTGAGAACCTCAAGGTTATTGATCACTTCGAGCATCTTCTTGTAAGAAGAAAGGGACGCGACCTTGACACGCTCTTCACAACCGTTATCGAGCCTTATAACGGAGAGCGTTATATCAAGGAAATTAAGGGCGTTTCAATCGCTCCGGTTTCCGGAACTCCGGATAAATTCGACAGTGCGAAGGCTGTAAGAGTTGAGCTTGTTGACGGAAGAATTGACTATGTTGTATATGCTCAGAACAACAGTGTAACCTACAGAATCACCGACGAGGAGAGAAATTACAGCTTTGACTTCAAGGGCTTTGTTGGTGTATGGTCAGTAGGTCAGGAGAACAACAACATCTACACATTTATGAGTGATGGAGAAATGATAGGCGACGATGAACGGAAAGTTGAGAACTTCGATGCGGCACTGTCAGGCACGGTTGTTGACTTCCAGAGAGAGCTTTCCTTCGATAACTGGGTTGAGGTTGAGTTTGACCGCGAAGTTACAGCGGAAGAAGCAAGCACAATAGAGGATCGCCTCATAAACTTTGAATATGACGGGCCCGGAAACGCTTCCTTTGTGGTAAAGAGTGTCACTATGACAAGTCCCACACGCGGAATTCTCGATCTTGGCGGAATAACACTTATCGATACTTATATTGATGACAAGAATACAGACCTTGGTTATAACTATGACATCGCCGTGGGCAAGAACTTTGAAATGCCTATGTCCTATGAAGATAACCATGCTCCGGTGTTTGATGAGGTTTCTGACAACATCTCAACAACTGCAGGAAGCTCTGTCTCGGTTAAGGTTAATGCAACGAGTGAAAGCGAAGAAGTCGCATATTCTGTGCGAACACTCCCGAGAGGTGCAAATTTTGATCCGGAAACAGCAACGGTAACCTGGAAACCGACAGCGAGCCAGATCGGAGAAAATCTTTTCGCAATTGATGCAACAGATGAATCCGGACGAATCAGCACAGTTTACTTCACGGTCATGGTTTACGGTGCAACAACCGGCAGTGGTTCGGACACACCAAGCGAACCGACAACACCGTCCGCTCCATCAGGTGGCGGCTCCGGAGGTGGCGGTGGAGCAGCACCTGCTCCGAGCACACCGAGCGATAAGCCCGAAGATAAACCGGAAACACCTGATGTTCCGCAGACACCGGGAACGGAGGATGCAGGAAGCGCGCGCTTCGTCGACCTCGGAAACCACACTTGGGCAGAAGATGCAATCAATTCTCTTGCAGATGAAGGCATCATCAAGGGTACAAGCGAAAACACCTTCTCGCCTGCGGCTAACATTACTCGCGCAGACTTCGCACTTCTCCTTGTTCGCGCATTCAAGCTCGAGAGCGAGAATGCTGAGAACTTTGCAGATGTAACCTCAACCGACTATTTTGCAAAAGAACTTGCAATTGCGCGAAATACAGGAATAGTCGGTGGTATAGGTGATAACAAATACGCGCCGAGAAATGCAATCACGCGTCAGGACATGATGGTAATTGTCTATCGCGCATTAAAGAGCCTTCCCCTTGAGGGGAAGGTGTCAGCGGAGCTGACGGATGAGGTGTCTTACCTCGACGTCCCGCAAGCAAGCGACTTCGACCAAGTCGCAGACTATGCGCACGATGCAGTAAAATCACTTGTCACAAGCGGTCTTGTAAACGGAAAGAGCGGTAAAATTGCTCCTGCCGATTACACAACACGTGCAGAAGTCGCAGTGCTTCTCAAGAGAATTTTAGATTTCACAAGTAAATAAAAGTAAAAAAAGCCGCACAGAAAATTTCACAAGTCCAGTAAAAACGGACAATAGGAAAAACGACCTCCTATGGTAGAACTAAAACAACTACCATAGGAGGTTTTGTTATGCCAAGAAGTTATCTCATATAAGCAACTACGAAAACAAAATATTAGAAATGTGACAACAAGGTAAAAAACGAGAAAAATATGTGGAAAATTCGGATTTACGTTAAAATCGGTAAAAGTACAACTGTATTTTGGTTTGGGTGTTCTTTTTGTTCTATACAGTATTTTCTGTATTCTTTAACCGTCATTCCGGATTTTTCTTTAAAGATTTTTATAAATTGAAATTCGTCAAATAACTCAGCGACTTTCATAGTATATGAAACATTGTTTTTTAAAAGTTTTGGATGTTGAAACGGAAAAATGAATGTGTTACTTTGTCTCTGACGGCGGATGACCGAACATTTTGACATACGCTTTGTAAAACGTTGCATAATCCTTGTATCCGCATTCGGAATATATTTTAGTAGGCGGATTTCCCTCAGTTATAAGTTTGTAGGCATATATAAGTCTTTTTTCTGTTATGTATTTGTATATCGGAATACCGAGTTGCTTTTTAAAGCATAGAAACATTGTTGCCTGTGATACATTCATTTCTTTGGAAATCTTTTCCACAGTAATGTCGCTCGCAAAGTTGTCATCTATATATTTGATGCATTTTGTAATAAGCTCATTTAAACGGAAGCTACATTCTTCACGGCAGAGGAAAGGAAATGAAAAACTTTATCCTTTACCATTCTGATGATGCTGTTCACTGGGACGAGGGTACGATAGTAAGTGAACCGCTTGACGGAAGACCGAGAAGCGGCTGCTATTATTCAAATAATATAGTCATAAAAGGTGCCGACGGAATTGACCGTATGCTTGTTCAGTATTCCGAGCAGTTTGTTCAGGATACAGGCAAGGTCAACGTCATGCATGGATGGATAGAGTGCGACGGAAAAGCATAAAGCTTATTTACTCATTTTCCGGTATGTTCCCGGTGGCATGCCAAGATGCTTCTTTACAAAAGAGTTGAAATAATATTCATTCTGAAAGTTCATTTTATCGCTGATGGATTTAAGAGAAAGCTCCTCATTTTCCAAAAGCTTCTGAATATGAGCAGTTCTGCGATTTATGATATACTGTGCAGGGGAGACACCCTCGTGCTTTAAAAATATCCTTGTAACCTGTTTGGTGCTCAGATAACAGTAGGCAGCGATATCATTGACGGTGATCCAGCTTTCGATATTATCGTCAATATATTCCTTTGCAGCTTCAAGTCTCAAATCTTCAGTTGCGTTTTTTTGTTCAAGTGGCATTTCACGAAGTCTGCACAATCTTAAAAACATAACAACGCTTTCGAAGACGCTGTTTTCAATCAACATATCCGAGGTTGTGGTGATATTAAGGGACTCGTTGATTATAAATTGTGCATTTTCAAAAAAACGCACGGGAACAGTGCCGAGCATACATTGATTGAGATACATAAGCTTATCGCATGAAAACGTAAGAGAGAACTTTTCTGTCCTCGGTGCGGAGTTTGTGAGCTTGTGTTTTGTAAATGGGGGGATGAAAAAGTATTCTCCGCTTTTTACAGTATAGTTAGTTTCTTTTACTTCGTATTCTTGTTCTCCGTTTTCGATAATATGGATTTCAAAGCTGTTGTGATGATGTGTTTTTCTTGTTATCTTGCTCGTGTCACAGTCTATGTGCAGCTGCTTGAAATAACAGTGAGTGATACCGAAGTGTGCAAATGGAGAAACTGTGTTGATTTTATCAGGCTGCTTGAAATATATTTTCATGTCATCACGCTCCGATTAAGTTATGCCTCAAAACGCTGCTTACAGCAGAAATGTTTTTAAGAAATTGCAGACACCACCCCTTGGAGAGATCGAAAAACTTGTGAAGATAAATGTTATCTCCGTACGGGGATTTGAAGTTTTTTGTCTTGGATAATTAAAACATGTCGATGGCCTGAAGCCCGGATTTGTAAAGTTTGAAATAGTTGTCAAATCCTTCAGACTCGTTCTTTTCAGGCATCAGAACCACCTTTTTTGTGTTTTTGAAAACTTGTTTGTCGAGCCATTCGCAAAGCGGAAGAGAAGTTTCGTTTACAGAATACGCTGCAAGCAGAGCCATACCCCATGCACCGCCCTCGCCGGCTGTTTCGAAAACTGAAATTTCAGTGTCGATCGCGTTTGCAAGCAGTTGCTGTGCAACGCCGGGTACTTTGAATAATCCGCCGTGAGCACAAAAGTTACTTGCCGTAATGCCTTCTTTTTCTTTTAACATATCCATACCGATTTTAAGGACAGCAACAGCAGAGTAAAGCTGTGAACGGAAAAAGTTTGCAAGGTTCAATTTGCTTTTTTGCGTGCGGTAATACATTGGTTTTCCGCTTTTGATACCTGACACCGGCTCGCTGGCCAGATAATTATATGAGACGATTTCTCCGCAATCGGCATCACCTGAAAGTGCGTTTTCATAGAGAAGTTTGTATAATGTTGATTTGTCTGCATCCAAGCCGAGCATAGAGGCGAATTCACAAAAAATATTTACCCACGCATCAAGCTCGGAACAGCCGTTATTGCTGTGTATCAGGGCAACGGGAAATGCATCCGGAGTCATAACGATGTCTATTTCGGGATACATACCGGAAATAGGTTTTTCAAGAACGAGCAACGAAAAGACCGAGGTTCCGGCGGATATATTTCCTGTTTTGGGCTTTATGCTGTTGGTGGCAATCATTCCGGTTCCGGCATCGCCCTCCGGTGCGCAGACTGGGATGCCCGGCTGAAGTTCTCCGCTTAAATCGAGAAACCTTGCTCCTGTTTCGGTCAAGACCGTGCCACAATCTGAGCAAGGGCGCACTTTTGGGAGGATATCGCGTATTTTCCACGCAAAGCCCTTATCTTTGATAAGTTCATCAAACATATCAAGCATTTTTTCGTTGTAGTTGCTACCTTCAAACGGAAACATTCCGGAACCTTCACTAACACCGATTTCGTGCTTTCCGGTAAGGAGATAATGGATATATCCTGAAATTGTGGTAATATGTGCTATTTCGTGAATGTGGCTTTCGTCGTTTAGTATTGCCTGATACAGATGTGCGATACTCCATCTTTGAGGGATATTAAAATTAAACAAAACGCTGAGTTTTTTTGCTGCAGGTTCGGTTATAGTGTTGCGCCATGTACGGAATGGGGTAAGAAGCTTCATGTTTTTGTCAAAAACAAGATATCCGTGCATCATGCCGGATATACCGATTGAGTTGATGTTGCAAAGCTCTGTTCCGTTCGTTTTGGAAATGTTGTGGCGTAAATCTGCAAAACACTGCTGTATTCCGGTGTGGATGTCGTCTATATCATATGTCCAGCAACCGTTTTTGAATTTATTGTCCCACGCATAAGATCCGCTTGTTATGGGGGAGAATGTATCGTCAATAAGACACGCTTTAATTCTTGTTGAGCCAAGTTCAATGCCCAGAAAATTCTTTCTGTCAAGTCGGTTATCTTCAATCATAGCCATATGCCCTCCTGACATATTATCTGTCATTTTTATTTTAGCATATGGATTTTGCAAACACAATACGGATGTCCCGATATTATAAAATGTTGTCCATAAAATATATTGTTCCTGAAAATTCTACGGGATATAATTTAATTAAATAATTATTACTTGGAGAAGGATGAATATGGAATACAATTTCGGCTCATATCCTACTATGATTACCCCGTATACAGCAGACGGAAAGGTTGATTTTGAAACTGCAAAAAAATACGTCCGCTGGTATGCTGAGAATAACTGTCACGGCATTTTCTCTGTCTGTCAGTCAAGTGAGATATTTTTTCTCGATGCTGATGAACGCGCAGAGCTTAATCGCGTTGTTTATGATGAAGCCCAGAAGGTTGCACGCGAAACCGGAAAGAAAATGACTATAGTCTCTTCCGGTCATGTCTCCGAAAAGCTTGAGAATCAGGCTTATGAGCTTAATAAGATATATGAAAGCGGCACGGATGCACTCATTTTAATAACAAATCGCCTAGACCTTAACAACGAGGGTGATGACGTGTGGCTTCGTAACGCTGAAAAGCTTTTGAAAGTGTTGCCTGAGGATGTCGGACTCGGCATCTACGAATGTCCCTTTGGCTATAAGCGCCTTGCGACTCCACGCATATTCAAATGGTGTCGCGATACGGGCAGGTTCTACTTTATGAAAGATACCTGCTGCGATATTGAAGAAATCGAGCGCCGCCTTGAAATTTTAAAAGGCTCCGATTTCAAAATAATGAACGCAAACTGTCAGACGCTTCTTGCTTCTCTCCGCGCAGGCTGTGGCGGTTACAGCGGCATTATGGCAAACTTCCACCCGAAGCTGTATGCGTGGCTCTGCGATAACTTCGACAAAGAGCCCGAAAAGGCAGAGCTTGTCCAGTCGATAATCGGAACCTTTGGCTTCACCGAATGCGGTCAACCCTATCCGCTCACTGCAAAATATAATATGAACCTTTGCGGTATACATACCGAGATCTACGCCCGTCATGTTCCTGCTGAGAAGCTCACGAAATATCACAGGGATGCAGTGGAACAGATGAAGCACGCAACAGATTGGCTTGAAGCTTATCTTGGCATATAGTGAGGAAGAGAAAATGAAAGAGTTAGCACCGGATTATAAAATAGTATATAAATCAGCTAATCCTCAAAAGGACTACGGCTTCTCGGCAGGCATTCTCGTCTGTCCGAGCGGCAGATATATAGCAAGCTACGATATTTCCGACAAATACGGCAAAATCTGCATTTCCGACGATAAGGGCGAGACATGGAAGATAACCTGCGAAGAAGACTTTTTCCACGGAAGTCTGTTTGAAGCAGGCGGCTCAATATATATTCTCGCAACGTCAAAGGCGCGCAATTATAACCTGGTTGTCATTCGCTCTGATGATGACGGTGAAACCTGGAGCAAGCCTTCTCAATTGACCGAAGGTGAGCGATGGATGCACTGTGCG
>JAFSIZ010000042.1 GCA_017439555.1 Oscillospiraceae bacterium
TCCTGCAACTTTTGCGGCAGGCAACGCAACAGGAGCGGTTGTTTATAAGTTTGACCGCGCTTCAATCGGTTCACCGGATACGGATGTAGCTTTGGCAGATGAAGGGTTTCCGAAGGTCGAAAACGGCGTAGAGCCTATATATACAGGTAAAAATCCGTGGCGTTTGGGTGGATTGCGTCGTGGACAGTATGTAGGAGCAACTGCTGATGGATTCTCATATAAAGCGGTTACCTCGCGTTTGGATACGGAAAATGAAGCTATCATTGCAATCGCACTGGAAGTAAAGGATGGAGGAAAATATATTCCTTCGCTGACGTATAAAGCAAAAGCGAACGCTCCGATAGTAAATGTATATTTTGCTAAATCTAATGTAACCATCGGAAATTATTCTGTTGGTAACTTCGAGCAAACAATGGGAAACCATGCAGCTATAAAATATTATGTAGCTGGTTTGGGTGATTATAAAATAGGTAGTTTTGATATGTATTCGAGTGAACCAAAGGTAGAAACTCATGTTTTTGATGCGCCTCTTTCACTTGATGGAGAAAGTGTGTACTATCTGTATGTATGTGGTAAAGGGAAAAATGATGGATATATCGGCGATACGGAGTCTGTACAAGGCAAAAATGTTCTCGAAATTCTTCTTAACTCCTTCACTCTCACTCCTGTAGAGGATGAGTCAGCACCGGTTGAGCTCTCCGGCAATATTGCCTTCGCGGCAGGTGCAGATATTCAGTATAAAATTGGTGAGGGCAGCTACACAAACATCGCTGCAAACAACACTGCACAAATCCCGGTTGGCAGCAGTGTAACCGTCAAAGTAACCGATACAGATAACTTCGCAGGCTGGGTTCGCGGAACGAAAGACAGCGGTGTTTGGGTATCGAGTGATCCGGAATATAACTTCAGCATCATGTCTCCGACATACCTTACTCCGATTTACACAACGCCGGAAGAAAATGCAACTCATTCTGTCGAGTTCTGGGATGAAAACGGCGCATATGTTGATACTGTAACAGCAACCGATGGAAAAGCTGTTTTCCCGGATGAAGATAAATACGGTCTTGTCGGCGGAAGCTTTAACGGCTGGTGGCTTAATGCAACAACTCAGCTTAATGCGGGCGATGACGTTGAGGAAGGTATCACCCGCGCAGTGGCGAAGTATAATTATGGCGACTTTGGTAAACCAATTCAAAACAGCAATGCCAGCGCAACTTGCTGGAAACGCGGTGATGTAACGGTTGCTTACGGTGATGAATACACCTTCTATCAGTGGAACGGTACTGCTAATATCACATCTGGTACAGATACAGTTGAAAACAAACCCCTCGTTGTTCTTGATGCAACTCCGGTTGACGGTGCATATATGATAGAATACGACAAGGGCAATGCAAAAGAGATTGTTGAAGCCGGAATCCTTTTCGGCAGTGATGCGGATATACACATCGGTTCTACCGACGGATCAAAAGCAGCTTCACAGAGAAACGGAGACGATACCGGTCACGGTCAGTTCTGCGCAAAGCCGAATACAAAGAGCAGTTATAACTATGCACGCGGCTATCTTATTTACAAGGGAACAGATAACAAGCTTTATGTTATCTATACTGCGGCAGTAGCAACAGCAGCATCTGCACAATAAAGTTCAGTTAAGAGCGGGACACCGGAGATTTTTGCTTCCGTGTCCCGCATATAGACTACGGTAATGACGCCTTAATATTCACAAGGAGGAGAATATGAAAAGATTAATTTCGATATTGCTCACGCTTGCGATGGTATTATCGTTTATTCCGGCAACAACTGTTTTTGCAGCAGAAATGTCGGATATAACGATTGAATATCCGTCGGCTTACGGCAAGGGCGGCGGAGTGGCACAACCATTTTCAAACGCCAATACGCCGGATGTGGAAATATCATATGAAAAGAGCACAAAGCGCATAGAGTGGCTTTCTGCAACGGCAGTTGTTTCGTGGAACAGTGGCGCGCTCAGAATGGTTGCCGGCGAAGCCGGACAGTACGGCGCATATAAAATCCGCGTGCCGAAGGCAGGTAAATATAACATAACAGTGCAATACCGCACAAGAACAAGCGGCGGCAGCGGAGATATGTATATCCTGCCGATAAGCGAGAAGGATAACATTCCTGCAGCGGTTTCTGCGGCAAATGCTATTGGAACGGTAAACTTTTACGGTGAGAATGCATCAAGCGGGGCTGTTCCGTTCAATTCCGAAGGTCCGTTTGAGTGGGAAGCTCCGAGCGCAGACGAATATATAGTTGTATGGGTAGCAAAAGAAAGCGGAGATATGCGTCCTGCAAACCTCATATTCAATGGCGGCTCGGGCAGCACTCCGATAAGCGCAGAGACAGAGCTTTCAAAAAATATGCTCAATCTTGCGGCGGGAGAAAGTGCAGTTATCACAACCTCATCCGTCACGATGAGCGATTTAAAAGCCGGAAACGAGTATATTTCATCGCTCACATACGAAAGCTCGGATGAAAGAATCATAACTGTTTCCGGAAATACCGTAACGGCAAAAGGCGAAGGAACAGCAAAGGTATATACCAAAATTGACGGATTTTTGCTGGACGAAGACGAGATAACCGTCTCAAATTATGAGTTTTCCGGATATTATGCAACGTATCCAATTTGCATTGGCGCGGACGGATATGCAAACGGAGCGTTTGCGTCTCCGAAAGATATTGATTATCCCGGTTCGGGCGGGAGAGTTTCGTGGTTTGATTATAACGGAACCGGAAGTGTTGCAGGTATACCGGAATGGAACGGCGGAGCAGCTGCACTATTCCTCAACCCCGGAGAGTATGGCGCATATAAAATTAACATTCCGGCAAAGGGCTTTTTCGAGGTAACATTAACGTATCTGACGCGCACAAGCGGTGCTGTTGCCGATATGTATCTTCTTCCGGGAGATACGAAAAAAGAGGATATAGCGGATGCTGTAAAGAATGCAGAGCCGTTTATAACCGGAGTTGACTTTTACAGCGCGACAGAGGATAAGGTTCGTCATGAGATAAAAAAAGGCTTTAATGTGGGAAACGATGGCGAGATGATTGTTGTCTGGGTTGGTACCGGCAAGAGTAACGGAAAACAGGTTCGCCCCGTAAAACTGGTTTTCAACGGCGGCGAAAACCTTGCGGTCAGCTATGTTGATTTTACGCTTTCATCAACGCTTAAGCCGAACGTTGCGCTTTATTTATCGGACGGAAGCTCTGTATCAGGCTCGGAA
>JAFSIZ010000043.1 GCA_017439555.1 Oscillospiraceae bacterium
CTATTTTACGGCAAAGATAAAAGCTGACGGAACTGCGAATATGCAGACTGTTGCTCGTGGATATGTTGTATATAAAAACGGTGACGGTATATGTGTAAAATATTCCGATTGAAATAGGTAGAGTAATTGTATTATAATTTAAATAAGTAATTAGCAACAAGGGGAGGATGGACGGCGTTCATTCTCCCTCATTTAATCGGGAGTCTCGCGAAAGGAGAGTAACACATGAAAAGATTATTATGTAGTTTATTAGCGATAGCAATGCTGATATCACTTCTTCCCGCAGTATCGTTTGCGGTGGATACGCGTGAAACACAGATTTATTCGTTTTTAAAAGCGGATAATGACAATGTAGCTGATGGAACGGAAATTACAGATACTGTCGGCAATAAAAATCTTGTGTACCTTAGCCATAAGAGTGGCTATGGTACAACGAATGATTTTTCAAAATGGGATGGCACAAACCCATCTGTACGCTTCAGTATGTATTCTTGGGGAGATAATGCCACTGACAAAAAAGCATATAATTTTGCTGCATATACAATAAAGGGAATTTGTAAAGGTGAATATAAAGTCGCACTCGAGTATGCCGTTCATTCCAATGGCGCAGAAGATGTCGAGGTGTACATTCTTAATGGTAACACAACCGACATAAAGGCTGCGATTGAGAATACATCAAATGAGCCTGTGCTTTCGGATATCAATATGCTTGCCGACAGTAAGGGGAGTTCAACCACATATGGAACATTTACTGCAAAAAATGATGGTGACCATATTCTTGTTTTCATTCGCAGAAACGAAACGGGAAAACAATGCGTAACTCCTAAAACTCTCACCCTAACTCCTGTTAAAACCGCGGAGTATAAGGATGTTACCCACTCGCTCTATGCTACAGAGCTTGTTGGCAAGGGAATTGACTTTACAGCACAAATTAACACTCCCGACGGTATATTTGTTCCCGAAAAAACGGGAGACGGACTTGCGGTAACAACAGATAATGATGATGTTGCGGAAATTATTGATGCAACATACAAAGACGGCATATACAGCGCAAAGCTGAAAACAAAAGCAACAGGCGGTGTGAATATAAACTTCACTGCAACTGTAGACGGAAAAGAATATCCGAGCTCGTTTAAGCTTGAAGTGATTGAGATTCCCAAGCCGTATGAAATCTCCGTATCATTCGATAAGGATGCATGGAGCGGTCTTTCAAATCCGTCCGGGATTACATATGCAAACAGCAGCCGCACTATTGAGTGGATTGGGACAAGCAGTACAAACGGTACACAAAACGGGTGGAGCGGCGATCATTCGTTCTTTAACCTTGGAACCGGTAAGTATGCTGCGTATCAGATGTATCTTCCTGCCGAGGGGGAATATACGCTGACACTTGATTATGTTCAGAATGATTCAAACGGAGCGGTTGCAGATGTATATCTTATTCCGGGACTAAAAAACGATATTACTGCGGCAACAGCGGCTGCTTCGCCTGTTTTTGAGAATATAAACTGCCGGAATGAAATGTTTCCGGGAACAGCTTCAACAGACACACGCTTTGATATAACCGAGGGTGGAGCGTATACTCTTGTGTTTATGTCGCGTGACCACTCGGGTGGGTACGCCGTGCGTATTGACGGGCTGACCCTCACGCCGTATATTCCGCCGGAATATGGTAAGACCGAAATAAGCCTCCATGACACAGAGGTTACAGGGCGTGATATTCCGTTTACAGTTATGGCAGTTATGTCAGACGGCAAGAACTTTGTTCCGGAGCTTACAGGTGACGGAATAGACGTCAGTCTGCAATCAACCGATAAGGCGGAAATAGTCGATGCAACATA
>JAFSIZ010000044.1 GCA_017439555.1 Oscillospiraceae bacterium
TATCCTGGCGGGTGATGGTATTGCGCGGGGCAAACTTGTTATCGCCAATGCCGGAGATGATTCCGTTATTGCGTGCGACTGCAAGTTCGGTTGCAAAGTAATCTGCTGCAGATACATCTGCAAAGTTCTCTGTGTTATCCGAAGTCAGCTTGAACGCACGGACAAGAAGCAGTGCAAAGTCTGCGCGGGTTATGTTTGAAGCCGGTGAGAACGTTGTTTCCGATGTTCCGCGAATTATGCCATCAGCCGCAAGGGCATTTATTGCATCCGATGCCCAAGCGTGGTTACCGAGGTCTGTGAAACGGATAATATCCGTTTCACCCGATGCATCGGGTGCGTTTTCGTTATCCTTCTCATCGGATCGGGTGGTATCCTCATCGTTCGGGACATCCGTATTGTCGGAAGTAGAATTTCCGTTATCCGGTGCGGCACCGCCACCACCACCTCCGCCGGCGGAACCACCGGAGATTCCCGTAGACGGTGTTTCCTCATTTCCGTTTTTATCTCCGGTGGTCGAGCCGTAGACAGTTATCTCAAAGCTCGTCGAGTTTTCTCTTCCCGAGTCATCACGCGCTGTAATAACAAAACTATGTGTTCCGACCTGGCTGGAATCCGGTTTCCATGTAACCTTACCGCTCGCACTGTCGATTGAAGCACCACGAGGCATATGAGTTCCAACATAGGCGATGCTTTCTCCTACCGGGCTTGTGGCGTTTACAATAACACTTATCGAAGAATTTGCGCTAGTTGTTAGGTTGTCAGCGATATCATCCAATACAGGTGCAACATCCTCTGTCGCGGATAGCGGTATCACAAACTTATCATTCACAGATATGTTATAAACATATCCAAGATCAAAATTCGATGAATCTCGATAGCTTTCAATTAACGTTACATCTCCTACATCAAGAATCGCTGTGTTCCCCGTGACTTCTGCACTCTCAATTCTGTATGCGCCATTGCTCTTGCCGGAGTTGTCCACATAAATATATCTTCCCGCAAGTGATGCTGCATCAATTTCACGGTCAAGTTCAACAGTAATGTAGTTTTCTGCTACAAACTCTTTTTCGAAGTCAACCACTTTACCTGAAACATTTGCAGCTGTTGCCATATTGCCGATGATATCGCCGTCGTTTACATACGAATAGATGTTTACACCATTCTCATTTACAGAATAAACACCAACAAAGCCGCGGAAGTTAAAGCTTACATTTCCGTCTGTGAGCGTGTAGGTAACGTCGTTATTCGTTGCATAGACAATATAATCGCATCTACCGGACTTAAGTTTTACCTTGACTGCTTTTGCAATATCGTCTTTTCCTTCCACACCATCACTTACGACAAGTGCAACGCTCTCCATGCTTTCAATATACTCTTCACCGTTATACGGCTGAATAACCGATGTAAAGAGAGTGTCAAGGTTCTCGTTGCTCTCTCTGTGAACGAGCATATAGTCAAGCTCCGGAATGTTTTTATTTTGCTCCAGCTTCGGAGGCTCGGCAGTTGCAATGCCGACACTTGACGGCGTCCAGTCATTAAGTGCAGTCCATTTGAGATTCAGCCCTTTTGAATCTGAAACTTGTTTGTTAAAGTCGGTCTGCTTGAAATTTACGGAGAACGTTCCGTCAGCAGGTGCATTATCGCGCCGTACATTGCGAAGCCATGTATATCCTCGTGGATAGAACGTCTGATATGCACTTGAGTTTTGCGTGTTGGGATCGTTTCCGTATTCGGTATTCTCTCCCGCGTATGTACCACCGTTTTGCGCCGTCATATTCAAACCATCTGTTGTTACGCCATTGAATGACTGCGTGTGAAAACTGTAAATATGTTCCTTACCACCACGAACACGGAAGAAATCAACAGTATAGTCAACCTCATTTGATGCCTGCACTGATACGAGAGTTCTGCGGTAAATATCGGTTGCCTCATAGACACCCGGTGCCTCTACATCAACAAGCTTTACCTTTCCTGCATCGTCAAAGTGAAGCGGTGTTCCGACTGTTATAGGTGTCTGCTCTATTTCATCTACAACGACCGTGTTGTGCGAAAGCGTGTTTTTTACCCATTGCAGTCTGTTCGGATCATTTCCCGTTGCACCGGGATATCCTAAGTCAGGGGTGAAGTTAAAGCCGTATGCATCAATGCCGATCTGCAAAAAGTCAAGATGTCCGTGGGATGTTTCAGTTCCACCGTACCACAGCCATGTATCACGTTTTAAGTTCTTCGCATTTGAGCCTTTTATTTTCTCACCTGCACGAAGAACCGCAAGACCGTAACCCGCAAGATTTTCGCTTGAAAGCTCAATTTCTCCGTACTTTCCAACGATATCTTCAAGTTCTTCGTCAATCGTTGCCATTCTTTTTTCAAATATATTCTTAAGACGGTCAGGATTTGAATGTGTCTTGATAATATCATAATACATCTGCGCAAGAACAGGATCTCCCAGACGAAGATATCCCGTAAGTGTGGCACCTTTATCTGTATCATTCGCTGTGCTTGCAGTGCTGTAATGTTCACCGAGCTGAAGAGTATAGCCACCCGACATCGTCATTTTATATATTGCATAAAACATTTTGCGGAATTTCGGATTATTGTAAAGGTTTAATACGCTGTCTTTGTCGTAGTTGTAGAAAAGCTCAACAAACTCCAGAACATTCGTAAGCCATCCCTCGTTATATAACGCACTTACCTCTGTTCCGAAACCATCACGGTTTACTTCGTTTATGAATTTCTCAAGCATTTCTCCGCCGGAATTGCCTGTTATTATCCAGAACCTCTTGCCGTATTTATACACATCTTTTTTCGTCGTTTCGCTTGGCGCGCACAACCATGCAATCATTTCTTCTGTTTCGGGCATAGAATCAAGCGCGATTGCCGCAGTTGCAACAGTTTCCTGATGCGAGCCAAAATTCCCTCGTATGCGGGCAGTTTTTGCATCCTCGAAGACTTCGCGGCAAATACCGTCATCGCAGTTTTTGCGTATCATCTCAGCAGAGAGTTTTTCATTCTCTAATCCTAATTTTATCGCCTTTTCAGAAAGATAGGAAATAACCTTCGGATGCCCCATAAGCGGCCAGAAAGCATCATACGCTCTGGCAAAGCCTATTCCGTCATTTCTTCCCCAGATAGAACCGCTGATCTTACCCTGATTTGATCCTCCATGAGAGTGCTGAAACTCTATATACGGCTCCCAGCGATATGTCGGATAAACATCTGCAAATCTGTCGGTCAGTATTGCACCGGGAATACCATATTTTTCATCTCCCGTATAGAGATATGCATCACGCAGAGCGTTTACCGCCCTTGGAATGTAACGAATGGGGCTTCCGTATGACCAAAGAGAGAAATTATAAAATGCGATATACGCTTTCCTTATCGGCACTCCGGTAGATGCTTTCTCTCCGGTATCATATCCCCAGCCGTCGTCTACGCCCCAGCGGCCTACTTCATTTTCAGGTACACCAATATCTTTGCCGACATCTTCATATAAATCATTATACAGATATCCCCCCTTTATGCCGTAACCATAAAACTCATACCATTCGGGCGTGTTTTCTTCCGTTGGTGCATTGCAGGTGCATTCCGCACCATCCTTATGATAAAGCATTTCATGGTGGAGCTGGCGCGCACGCGCAAGGTCAAATTTCCCAAATTCGTCTTTCCCGAGCTTATAGAAGCTTTCAAAATCATTTGACGGGAAAAGACGCTTACAATCCGGACACTGAATTTTCCACGGACGAGCTATCGGATCAACACCCCATGCATATGAACCATATTTATCACGGATATCTATACCACAGTAAATACAGCCGTATGCATCCGGATCATCCACAAGCGCCGCAGTCATTGAACGCGGAAGATTATCCACTTCCATCATATCGTAAATATAATCTATTTTATCAAGATAGACATCGGCTTTCACCTTTGCGCTTTTCACAAGTTCTCTCGCCCAGTCGTAATTCTTCGCATTATAAAGCGCCGTTTCGCGCATTTCATCTGTGTAAATCGTTGTTCGGTTCTTCTGCGTGCCTATTGCTACTTGAAATGAAAGCTCGTTTGTTACTTTCGTTTCTCCGCGGAAAGAAACTGTTGCTTTCACCGATGCCGTTCCTTCCGCCTTTGCGGTAAGGCATCCGTCCTCAACAGAAAGAATTCCCGCAGGCTCGGACGTGAACTCAAAAGTTGCGTTATCAATTTCCACAAGTAGCTTATTTCCGCTGTTCATATGTGCAAGAAGCGTTATCTTCGTCTTACCGCCTACATAGAGTTCATCAGAGAACGTTGTAAGCTCGGCGCTGTTCATTCCGCTGTTATCTGTTACTGTTACCTCAAACGAAGCCTTTGATATATCTGTGCCATATCTCACTGTTGCAGTTACAGTTGCAACGCCTTCATAGATACCCGTAATAACTCCGTTTTCTGAAACGCTTGCGATATGCGGGTGTTCTGATTTGTATTCCACATAAATTTTCTCTGACGGAATTTCCGTTCCGTCAAGAAGGTATGCGCTAACAGATGCCTGAACGCTTTTGCCGACATCCAAAGCATCGTTTTCTGCAAATATTTGCACACGTTTCATTCCTTCAACGCCGTCAAGCGTAAGAGAACGGATTGTGGTATAAGAATTTGTCTTCGCTTTGAATATAACTGCATATTCACCGGCAACCGGAATATTCACCTCGCCTATCCATGAATCTGCAAGCGTCAGGTCAGCAACATTCGGATCAAGCGTGTTTATCGTTCCGATATAATAATCAGAGGTAAGGTAATCAGCTGCATTTTCAACCGAAACACTTGCCGGAATTATATATACATCCGAAGGTCCTTCGCCGTTGAAATATTTGATATATTCCATATGAACGGCATATTTCCCACGTTCCGGCACAGTTATTCTGAAGCCTGTCCAACCGCCTGCGTTTCTGTACATGCGCATTCTTCCATCCGGAGCTGCTTCCGATGCATAGCAATATGCCGCACTGTATTTCTTCTCGGTTGTGCCGTACCATGCATAGTTGTTTTCTGTATACTCATAAGTTATGTTACGAACATCGTTTGCCTTCGGCTCGGTCTGTCCTTCGTCAATGATGGTCTGCTTCCAATCAGCGCTCTTTTTGTTGAACATATATTTTCTTGACGCATTACTGTATGGAAGTGTTTCATCGCCTGTAAGCGTTTTTGTTGTTTTCGCAATATATGTTAGACCTTCGTATACGATATTTGCAGTTACCGTGACAGGGCCTGCACCAAGAGCGATGAACTTTCCCTTCTCGTTATCAATTTTGAGAAGCGTTTCATCCGAGGAGATGTAAGTAATCACAGCCTTTGTAGTATCAGCCATTGTTCCATCGGACAGATAAAGCGTAATATTCGTCTTTAATGCTGCAGAAAGATTGAAATCAACATGAGTGACAGCACGCTTATCACCGCCGTCAAAGATGAGATTTTTAGGGCGAACAGCACCAACCGAGCCGGTATTCACCCATACAACAAGATGTTCACCTTTTTCTTTTATATCAAAGCTTGTTTCTTTTTTTAATGTGGTGTTATCTGAAACTCCCGTATGTGCAGCAAGAGAAAAATTTACCTGAGAGATTAATGGTTCAGCTTTTGCTATAGCATCCTCAATGTCTTCTTTTTTCGTATCTCCCGGGAGAAGATACATATCTGCACAACCGGCATCGCCTGTACGCACAAGATACTCCAGAGTTACATCATAAAATCCTTTTTCCGGAATATCTATTTTATACGCTGCATATTCGCCGGTTCTTAACATAAATCTTGCTACGTCGCCATGCCAGCTTGGTGATGTGCTTCCATATGTTCCTGTGTAGTCAAACCCATCAACCCTCCAGCCGGAATTTGCATAAGCAATGGCTCCGGGGTTAGCAAGCGTTCCTGATGCATAGCCTCCGTTTCCGACGAAGGTTGGATATGATGCATAAAAGCCTGAATACTCAAGGTTGCTGACCTTTATTTCGTCCTCTGCAAGAATAAAGTCCCCATTTTTTGTATATATCTTTGCAGAACCTTCGCCCACAGCGGTGATGACATTTCCCGAAACGGTAACAACATTTGTATCGGAACTTTCATATGTAATAATTGCAATATCCTCTGCACCGCCCGCGCTTAAATCGCTCATTGTGACAGATGTGGTCGTAATCGTTGTTTTTTCACCCTGAGCAAGGTTAAGCATTGTTTTCGAGAGCGATGACTCTGCAGTTAGCGGTGCCTTGCCCGTACCACCGTCGAAAATAAGGTTAGCGGGATTTATACGAGTTGCATCTTCCGAGGCAACCCAAACTACTATATATTCACCTGCCTGTGGTGCAGTCCACTCAAACGGACCGGCAGAAACAAAATCATCCGCAAACGCCCCGGTTGTTTCGCCTTTGAAATTTACAAATGCATTCGGGTCTTTCCCGTTTATCGCTTGCGCTATATCATCTTTCCTGCTTATCGGTAAAATATACATTTTCGAGGATGTATCACCGACAGAATCCGCTCTGTACTCTACGGTGATATTATATTTTCCTGCCTTGGGCACCCGGATTTTATATGCACCATAATTTCCAGCTACATAAGAATAAAAACTCAAAGACCCTCTACGTATTGATGTAGAATTAGCAGTGCCGGAAATGAGCTCTACTCTTTGCCCACTTTTTTCGTAAGTTATGTCTTCAACTGCCGAAAATGGGCTCACCCTTCCTCCTGCGCCATTAGTAAAAGCAGGATATTCTATTCTCACGCCCGACATTTCCGCGGCATACACCGGCATTACCGGAATGAGCGACATTATCATCGCGAGCGTTATTAAAAGAGATATAAATCTTTTCATAATGTTTCTCCTATAAATTCAGGTTGCCTCTGCCCGCTTTCCCCGTTAAGTTTTTTCGTGTTTCCTCAGGTTTGTAAAGGGGCGGACAGAGGCAACCGCCCCTACTTATTGTTATTACTGATTTATTTCAATTGCGTCTGTGTAGATAACATAAAGCTTGTTGTCTGTTCCACGGTAAATGAGATATCCGCGAGCATAGTCGGATGCTCCGTTTGCATTCGGCTTTGCGCAGAACTGACCATGAGCTTCGTTTCTCTGTGACGCTGCTTTTGATCCGTCTGTTGAGCCTATGTGAATATTCGAAGTACTTCCGAAAAGGATGCCGGCTTCAACAATTTCTTTTGCATTGCCCTTATCGTATTCAATCATATATGCACCGTCAACTGATGTTGAATCAAGAACTACGAGAGGTTTGTTTTCAACCGCATCTGTACCGTAGGTAATTGTTTCGTCTCCGCTCCACTTGTAGAATTCATAAGAGCTTCCGTAAGCTACAACATCATTGCCACGCTTCCAGTAGGTTGCGGATGCATTGCTGTTCTGGAGTTTTGTTCCGAACCCTGCTACAGCTGTGTGCTTTGCAACTGCGCGGATAATTGCATCTGCAATACCGGAAACGTGTACGCTTCCATTTTCAAGCGGGAGAATATCCGTCTCCGAAATATGCCATGCAATAAAGTTATGCCCCGTCAGCGTCGCAACCGGAGCCGTTGCTTTTCCTTCTACAACATCAGCTGATCCAAGATATTCCTTATTTTCATTCCAGAATTCAACAACTTGTTCCGCATCTGTTTTCTCTGTTTCGGTATAAACAGGTGTAAGGTATGTGTGCGACATTATTGTGAATGTGTATTCGCTTTCATCTGATATCCAGTTTTCGCTGTCTTCTGTTCCGCGAACCCATCCCGCAAAATTATCGCCATCATTTGCCTTTACTGTGATTTCCGTTCCTACAGGGATGCTTTTTACATTATTCGCAGAAAGAGCTATATACTGCCCCTCTTCGATTCTATATTCAATAGCATCACCTGCTGCAAAGTTGACGTTTTCGGTAAGTTCAGTCGGTGCGTTTGCAGCCACTACAGTTACATCAAGCGCAACCTTGTTCGGATACCCCTCAACCTCTACATAAAGCGTTGCATTTCCTGCCTTGTTTGCGGTTACGGTTGTTCCGTTTACAGAAAGGACATCCGAATCGCAAGAATATGTTACTGCGCTTGTTACCGCTGCACCTGTGTATGCATCATTAAGCGAGGCTTCTGCTGTTGTGCTGTCACCCGCTACAAGTTCGGTATCGGAAAGGGTGATTCTACCAACGAGCCCGTTCTTTTCTTCGCCCTCTTTGCATCCGTTGAAAATGAGATTTTTAGGGCGAACTGCGCCGAGTCTATTGCTCTTCCATACAACAAGATATTCACCAGCCGTTTTTGCATCAAAACCTGTTTCGTATGTTAAAATATCTCCCGCTGAAACTCCTTGATGATTGGAATATAAGAAGTCCACATCTCCGAAGACCGGATCTACGCTCTCTAAAGCAGTAACAATATCTTCCTTTTTTGTGTTCCCGGGAAGAAGATACATATCCGCCTTACTATTATCTCCCTCGCTCACAAGGTACTCTAAGGTTACATTATAAAAACCCTTTGCCGGAACATTGATTTTATACGCGGCATATTGACCTATTTTTAACATAAATCTCGCCGTTTGACTATTCCAGCTAGGAGTTGTACCACCATACGTTCCAGTATAATCAAACCAATCAATACGATGACCGCTTATGGCATAAGTTATGTTATTAGGCTTCACTATATCCTTGTTTCCGTACATCCCCTCAACGAGCGGATACTGCGCACGAACACCTGACATATTCGCTGCGAATACCTTGACATCAAGTTCAACCTTGTTGCCACATCCGGCAGCTTCAGCATAAACGGTTGCGGTTCCCGGCTTTTTTGCAGTTACAGTTGTTCCATCTACAGAAAGAACATTTGAATCGGAGGATGAATATGTAATCGTTCCTGTTACAGCATCTCCGGTATATCCATTATAAAGTTCCGGAATTATTGTTGCACTTTCACCTGCAACAAGCTCAGTATCGGAAAGCGATATTTCACCAATGAGTGCATCTGCTTTTGTTTCTCCGCATCCGTCGAAAATGAGGTTAGCGGGATTCATACGAGCAGAACCGACCGAACCGACCCACACTACTATATATTCACCTGCCTGTGGCGCCGGCCAGGCTGATATTTTGTATTGAGCGAACGGCTGTTTCGTATCAAGAAGTTCCCCTTTAAAATTAACCATTGCGTCAGGTTCTCGGGTTGCTATTTCAGTTGGAATGCTGTCCTTTGCGCTTATCGGCAAAATGTACATTTTGGCAGCCGTATCACCGACAGAATCAGCTCTGTATTCTACGGTGATATTGTATTTTCCCGCCTTAGGCACACGAATTTTATAGGCACCATACAGTCCCGCGTCATAAGAATAAAAGCTCAAAGATCCTTTACGTATTGATGTAGCAGAGGCAGTGCCTGAAATAAGCTCTACTCTTTGCCCACTTTTTTCGTAAGTTATGTCTCCAACTGCCGAAAATGGACTCTTATTCCCACCTGCGCCATTAGTAAATGTCGGATATTGTATTCTTACACCTGCCCATTCCATTGTTGCGGTGGTATCATCCGCAGAAACAAGCATTGCAGGAAGCAATGCGAACACCATTGCCAAGGTAAGAATAACTGAAATAAATCTTTTCATCTTAATTCTCCTCTTTCTTGTTTTATATAAAACATCCGTGTTATTTTTCCGGATACTTTATTTCAACTGATTTTCCTATCTTTGCAGACTCCATTGCCGCAATGCAGACCGCAACGGTGCATTCACCATCGTGCGACGATGTGGGGACCGGCGTGTCGTTTAAGATGCACTCTGCAAAGCTTTCAAGCTCGCCATAGGTGTTGTGATTACTAATCTCTACCGGCAGTCTTATCGGGATATTACGCGAGGATTCTCCCTCTTCTCCGAACACCGAATCTTTACCGCCAAGTGTGTCTTTGTAAATCGTTATGTACGGGCTTTTGTTATCACAGACGATTGTTCCCTTTGTTCCGTAAAAGCAGGAGCGCATTGTGTAATCACGCTTGCAGCCAATGGAAACGAAAACCTTTCCTATAACATCATTCGGGAAACGAAGGATTGAAATCGTGCAATCGTTTACCGGCCAATCGGTAAGACATTTGTGGTTGGAGTATGCAGTGATCTCATGCGGATCTCCTGCAATCCAGCGGAGAAGGTCAACTGCATGGCAACCACCGCCGATGTACGGCTCACGGCGTGGATCAACTCGCCAACTGCTTGTTCCCGGGGAATGAGAATAGTCGTGGGCATATTCGCTTTCCACGTAGTAAAGCTCGCCAATCTCTCCCTTTTCGATAAGCTCTTTCGTGAACTGAAACGCCGGAGTATGGCGGCAAATCTGACCTATCATAAGTCGCTTGCCGGTTCTTTTTTCGGCGGCGCGCATTTCTTCGCATTCCTCAAGTGTGAGCGCCATCGGCTTTTCGCAGATGACATCTTTGCCCGCCTCAAGCGCGGCAACCGTCATTTCAACGTGGAGCTGATCAGGCACGCAAAGAACAACCGCCTCAATCTCTTTATCGTTTATAAGGTCATTCCAATCGGCATATGTCTTTTGAACACCCGTTTCAGCCTTTGCTTTTTCAAGGCGCTCGGCAATATTGTCGCAAATTGCAACCAGCTCCATTTTCGGATGATTTGCAACCGCACGGATGTGGCACATTCCCATCCAGCTTGCACCAACAACACCGAATTTAACCTTTCTTTCACAATTGTTCTGTCCCATTTTTGTGTCTCCTTTTGAATTTCGTTTATATATCTATGCAGTATGCATTCTACTATATTAATTAAAACACATCCGGCTTGACTTTACAATGTTATTATGTTAGAATAAATTGTCAGAATGTTAGATTGGAGATGTGTTATATGGATTTTATGTCACAGATTGAATTCCCGGAAAGAAATACATCAAAACCGGACGACACGCTCATCCTGACCGGTGGAAGAGAGTTAAATATTGCCAAAGGTTTTACCTTTGGTCCGTACAGCTCTGACTTTTTTGACATCAACTATTGCAAAAGCGGTGAAATAGACTTGTTTTTAGATGACAAACTTGTCAAAATCACCGCAGGAATGCTTTACGTCATCTTCCCCTACACGAAGGTGGAAAAGGTATTCAAAGCGGACACCTCAAGCATTTATCTTGCCGTTACCGGAAAGCGCGTTCAGGAGTACTTTTCTCTGCTCGGCATCTCAACAGAAAACGTTATTTTCCCGCACGCTATCCCACCAAAAACCATTGAACACCTTGAACAGATTTTAGATTTGCTGAACACGCGCAACCACACCAACCTGATAACTCCGGACGAGATTGTCCATCCGGAATTGATAACCACCCCTCTGCATAATGATAAAGAGCGCAAAATACGTCGCAGTGGGTTATTTAACTTATTTATATCCGATCTTCTATCCCTTCTGCCGGCGAACCACGAGCCTGATAACCCGGAAGAGATTCGCGAAAGATACGTCAGCGATGCCATAATGTACATCAGAGAAAACTATAATTTTGATATTTCCGTTGATGTAGTTGCAAAATCAGTAGGGCTCAACCGAAGCTACCTATATTCTCTGTTTCAAGAATATCTCGGATACTCAGTGCAGGAGTTTATTATCCGAACACGCATTAATGCCGCCCGCAACCTTCTCAGGCACTATGATATCCCGATAAAAGATATTGCTACCTCAATCGGATATGATCCGGTTACCTTTTCACACGCATTTAAAAGAATTACCGGAATGACAGCAAATGAATACCGAAAGAAAAACAAGAAATACTGACAAATCACCAATCGGGTAGGAGGGGGTGACTAACCCCCGTCCTCCCACAACACCGTGCGTACGGGTCCGTACACGGCGTTTCGATAA
>JAFSIZ010000001.1 GCA_017439555.1 Oscillospiraceae bacterium
ATTCTCTGGCTTTCGAAGAAGATGACCGGGTCCGTACCGTTGAGAGCTGCATTCATAAGACCCTTTGCATCATACGGAGTTGTCGGGAATACACACTTGAGACCCGGAACATGAGCGATCATCGAAGACCAGTCCTGAGAATGCTGTGCGCCATACTTGGAGCCAACAGAAATACGGAGAACAACAGGCATCTTGAGGATACCTGCGCTCATTGACTGCCACTTTGCAAGCTGGTTGAAAATTTCGTCGCCTGCACGTCCGAGGAAGTCACAGTACATAAGCTCAACGATTGCACGACCACCGCTCATTGCGTAACCTACAGCACTACCGACGATAGCAGCTTCGGAAATCGGTGAGTTGAAGAAACGGTGATACGGGAGTGCTTCTGTGAGACCGCGATAAACAGCGAATGCGCCGCCCCAATCGCGGTTATCTTCACCGTATGCAACGAGAGTCGGATCTTCATAGAATTTATCGATAATAGCTTCGAAAAGACCGTCGCGGAGCTGATAAACCTTGTTCTTTGAAACAGGCTTGCCGGATGCATCGAATCCAAAGCGTTCTTTCTTTGCAATCTGCTGAACTCTCGGGTTATCCTTTTTCGGCATAAGGACATCAGGTTCGCGATCTTCCATCTTTTCAATCTTAAGATTTGAGAACATAAGACGTTCGATCATATCCGGATTCTTCTGGAGATCCATACGCGGAGATACACTTTCGTCAACAGCAAGAGCACAGGAACGTGTGATGAGACTCTTGACATCATCGAGAATTGCATCAAACTCAGCAGCTTCTGCAACCTTTGCATCGATGAGCTTTTTGCTGTATGCTTTGAGGACATCCTGCTCGATCCATGCATCAATCTCTTCCTGTGTACGATAGCTGGAAGCATCGGACGGAGAGTGACCTGTTACGCGATATGTAAGAACATCGAGGAGAACCGGACCGTCGCCGTTCTCGAGGATTTCCTTCTTTCTCTTCATTGCATCGATAACTGCAAGCGGATTATAACCGTCTACGCGCTCTGCATGCATCTGTGTCGGGCTGAAACCTGCGCCGAGACGTGCCGGCATACCGTATGCCATTGTTTCACCAAAGGTCTGACCACCCATACCATACATATTGTCAAAGATGTTGAAGAGTACAGGAAGACCGCTGTTGTGGCTTTCATCCCAAAGTTGACGGATCTGATCCATACCTGCCATATTGAGAGCCTCGAGAACAGGACCGCAACCGAGAGATGCATCACCGATATTACATACAACAATGCCCTTCTTGTTGTTGACCTTCTTATAAAGTGAGCTACCGAGTGCGATTGTACCGGAACCACCGACGATAGCGTTGTTCGGGTAGATACCGAACGGAGTGAAGAATGCGTGCATGGAACCACCAAGACCGCGGTTAAATCCTGTTGTGCGCGCAAAGATTTCAGCAAGTGCACCGTATACGAGAAAGTCGATAGCAAGTGCCTTTACATTGGACTTATCGTTCTGCTTTCCTTCGACTACGCGAAGAATGTCGCCGCCGAAGAAGTCTGCCATAATCTTATAGAGCTCGTCATCGGAGAGCTTCTGAATGCAGGAGAGACCCTTTGCGAGGATTTCGCCGTGGCTTCTGTGCGAACCGAATATATAGTCATCAACGCCAAGAATATATGCCTGACCTACAGCTGAAGCTTCCTGACCTGTTGAAAGGTGAGCCGGGCCCGGGTTAGAATAGTCAACACCATTATAATGGTTTGTTGTCTTGATCTGATAGAGCATTGTTTCAAACTCACGGATGATTGCCATATCGCGATAGATGCGCATAAAATCGTCCTTAGAGTAGTTCTTGCTCTCTTCCTGAATTGTTTTGTTATACTGGTTTACCGGGATATCCTGGAATGTAATAAAACTGCTTTTTCTTACTTCATTCGGATCTAAGAATTGTGACTTAGGCATTTTATTTCTCTCCTTTTCTTATTTCATCTTAAAGATTGCTTCACGTACTATTTCACAGACTGTCGGATGCGGGAATACAAATTCCTTAACGTCGTTGATTCTCATCTCGCATTCAACCATCATTGCTGCCGAGAATATGATTTCGGAAGAATATGTACCGAGCATATGAACACCGATAATCTTGCCTGTCTTCTCGTCTGCGAGAACCTTGCAGATACCATCGTATTCTGTATTCTCTGCCATATAACGACCGCTGTACATCATGCTGACAGTAGACTTCTTATAAGCGATTCCCTTTGCCTTTGCTGTTTCTTCAGTCTCACCGACAGAAGCAACTTCAGGATTTGTATAGATAACGGCAGGAATTGCATTGTAGCGCATACGATCGCGTTTTCCGACCATATGGTTGATTGCAACTTCAGCTTCGCGGTATGCAGTGTGAGCAAGCATGCTCTTGCCATTGACATCGCCGGCAGCATATACGCCCGGAACGTTTGTTCTGCAGAAATCGTCTGTTACAATTGCGCCGCGGTTGAGCTCAACGCCGATTGTTTCAAGTCCGATACCTGCCGTGTGTGCACGACGTCCAATAGAAACGAGCACTTTATCAACTTTAAGAGATACGCTCTTACCGTCCTTCTCGTATTCAACGGTATCTGCACCGAAGCCTGTTACCTTTGCCCCAAGCTCAAATGTGATACCCTTGCTTGTATAATTCTTGAGAAGAATCTCGGAAATTTCGTTATCTGTCGGACCTGCAATCTTCGGCATCATTTCAATAACGGTTACTTTGCTTCCGATTGAATTGAAGTACGAAGCCATCTCGAGCCCGATAACACCGCCGCCGATAACTGCAAGAGATTCGGGAACCTCTTCCATATCGAGGATTTCGCGGTTTGTCATACCAAAGCCTGAAGCGATTGCTTCTTTGAGCCCCGGAATCGGCGGAACAACTGCATTTGAGCCTGTTGCAACAAGAAGTTTCTTACCGGAAACAACTTCATCTCCGGCCTTTACATCAAATCCTTCGCTCTTTCCGATGATTGTTCCGTCTGCTTCGATAACCTTGACTTTGCCGGCACGAAGAGCTGCTGCAATACCTGCAACAAGCTTTGAGCGAACATCGTTCTTACGTGCAACGACTGCCTTGTGATCAATCTTGATATCACTTGCTGTTACTCCGAACTTATCGCCGTGAACAGTGTGATCATAGATTTTTGCGGAATTTAAGAATGTTTTTGTGGGGATGCAACCTTCATTGAGGCAGACACCGCCGAGGAAGCGCTTTTCAACGAGACATACGCTCATACCTTCGGCTGCTGCGCGCTCTGCTGCAAGATAACCTGCAGGGCCGCCGCCCAATACTACCAAATCATACATTGACGTTTTCTCCTTTCAGAATTATACACCGAGAAGCAAATCAAAGTTTTCAAGTGCTTCGCATAGTTCTTTAAGGAACTTAGCAGCAGGAGCACCGTCAACTGCTCTGTGGTCGAATGTGAGTGAAAGTCCCATTGCCTGGTATGTTGAAATCTCGCCGTTCTTCTCGCGAATCTTCGTTTCTGTTCCGCAAACACCGAGGATTGCTGTCTGCGGCGGATTGATAACAGGAGTGAAGCTCTCGATTCCGAGGCTTCCGAGGTTCGTGATTGTGAACGATGCACCCTTGAGAAGATCAGGGCTGCAAGCACCGTCACGGCACATACCTGTCACGCGCTTGGATTCACTAGAGATTTCCTTGAGCGACATCTTGTTTGCATTGAATACTGTCGGAACCATAAGTCCGCGTGCAGTATCGCAAGCGACACCGAGGTGTACGTTGTTGAAAAGTCTCATCTTATTGTCGATAAGGTGAGCGTTGATATCTCTGTGTTTGAGGATGATGCGTGATACTGCATAGAGAATCATATCGTTGAGCGTTACCTTCTCCATACCGAAGGCTTCGCCTTTTGCCTTAAGTACCTTGCGGTAGTTGAGGATTGCTGTTGCATCAAAGGATGTATTGAGAGTGAGCTGAGCCATCTCTGTGAGTGATGCAGACATAGATTTTGCGATGACCTTTCTGATGTTTGTCATCGGAACTTCTTCATAATCTGCAACCGGAGCCGCAACTTCTGCAGGTGCTGCCGGAGCTGCTGCAGATGCACTTCCTGCTGCTGCGATATCTGCAGTTGTTACTCTGCCGCCGATACCTGTGCCGACAATGCCCTTGCCGAGTGCTTCAGCTGCTGCAGGAGTTACAACCTTGCCTTCTGAAATGAGGCGCTCAACATCACGCTCGATAATTCTGCCGTTGGGGCCTGTGGGTGTTGCGAGAGAAATATCAGCAAATGTTTTCTCTGCAAGATTTTTTGCACGGGGAGAAATCTTAAGAGCATCCCCTGCCTTTGCTGTTGAAACAACAGCTGCCGGAGCTGCTGCAACCGGAGCTGCAGATGCAACGGGTGCGACCTCTGCAGGTGCAGCAGTTGCGTTCGGATTGAATGCTTCTGCATTTGCGCCGTCTTCGCCGATTACGCAAACGTTGAGGAGGCATTCTACATCGTCGCCCTCTTCAAAGAAGATTGCAAGCATCTTGCCTGATACCTTTGAAACTTCATCAAAGCTTGCTTTATCTGTTTCATAGGAGAAAAGTGTGTCGCCTTCGGCTACCGTATCACCGACTTTTTTGTGCCACTTAGAGATGATGCAGCTTTCAACTGACTGTCCCTGACGCGGCATAATTACCGGGGTTGCATTTCCTGCATCAACAGGTGCTGCCGGGTTTGCCGGTGCAGCTGCAACCGGTGCTGCAGGAGCTGCTTCAGCGACAGCTGCGCCTGCCGGTGCAAACTCTGCTGCGCTCTCTCCCTCATTACCTATTACGCAAACATTGAGGAGACATTCTACATCGTCGCCCTCTTCGTAGAAAACTGCAAGCATTTTGCCGGATACCTTTGAAACTTCGTCAAAGCTTGCCTTGTCTGTCTCATAGGAGAAAAGTGTGTCGCCTTCGGCTACCGTATCGCCGACTTTTTTGTGCCACTTGGAGATGATGCAGCTTTCAACTGACTGTCCCTGACGCGGCATTATAACTGGTGTTGCCATATGTATTTGCTCCTTTCGTTATTTGTTTTCAAGCAAGTATTTTTCAGCCTCTGCTGACCAGAGACCATTATGACGTGCTGTAATTTCAGCGAGTTTTGCAAAGAACGGATCATTCTTTCCGAGCTCTGCGAAATCTTCGATAGCAGTCAGTGGCATATCTACGTGTGTGTAGATGAGCTTCTTTCCGCCTTTGATATTCGGCAGATTGAGGGTTGATTCTTTTGCACTGTCAATACCACCAACGTGTGTAACCATAACAGCGGGGTTAAGTCTTCTCTCTTCCATAAGCTTCAATGATTCACGCATATCGTCGGTGTTACCGCCTGATGTGCCGACATAGTGTGTTGCGTTGTAATGGATGTTATAGAAGTTAACCATAGCGGAAAATTCGTGATTTGTCGGGCCTGCAAAGAAGTTTACGCATCCGTCATAAGCGAGAACTGAGTCTGCAAGCTCGCAAACAGGTTTTACCGGAGCCATAAGCATTACATCATGGTAACCGACGCCGCCGGTTATATCCATAAGATACTGCTTCGGGTCATCACAGTTGTTTGTGTTGACATAAACGAGCTTTACGCCGTTCTTTGCTGCGTCTTCCGGTGAGAGAAGGCTTTCAGCGCGTGCAAGACGTACATCATCAATATCGGTGACAACGACTGTTGCAGGCTTTCTGTCGCCATGGATTGCATAGTCGATAGCACCCATACCCATAGGACCTGCACCTGCCATGATTATAAGGTTGCCGCCTTCTTTGATGCCCATATCGTGTTCATAAGAACCTGCCTTTGTATGGAACATAGCATTGTATCCTCCAACGATGCAGGACATCGGTTCGGAAAGAGAACCGTGGAAGAATGCTTCACCATTATAGTTAAGGAGGCAATCACAAAGCATAACCTCAGCAGGAATTACAACGTATGTTGCACAACCGCCGACATTTTGATAGGAATAACCTGGAGCTGCAAGGCTTCCTTTATAATTGATTGCCGGCTGGATAGAAAATTTTTGTCCTTCCTTGAATTTTCCCTGCCAGTTTGCACCGACTTCACGGATGATTCCACAGAACTCGTGACCGATAATTATCGGATTATCCTCAACATCATCGGGAACGCGCTTGTGATCTCCGCCCTGCTGCGCTGCCTTGTAGCTCGACATACAAATACTGTCGGTTACGATTTCGGCAAGGATTTCATCATCACTGATTTTTGGCAATTCAAACTCTTCAAGACGAAGATCGTTTTTGCCATAAAGTCTTAGCGCTTTAGTTTTCATCTATATTCTCCTTTCAAAATTTACAAGACTATTGTGCCGTTTTCTATAAAAAACGAGCGAAGCTCGTTTGATATACCGTCGTCTGTGATCAGGATATCAATATCACAAGGATGTGCGAAGGTATATGGCATCATAGTGCCGATTTTGCTGCTGTCCATAAGCATTATGCGTAATGTCGCTTTTTTGAGGATTGCGCATTTCAGTTCGCAGTCATAAACATTTCCGCACGAGAAACCGTTTTTTTCAGAAAAAGCAGTTGAGGCTATGAAAGCAACATCGATATTTATATTCTCAATAGCGGCTCTTGCACCGGGACCATATGTCGAGATGCTGTTTTTATTAACTTCACCGCCGATAAGGTTTACTCTTCCGTTTTTTTGCTTCAAAAGCTCGGCTGCAATATTCAGAGCGCACGTGGAAACCAGAATCTGTTTGTCGGGAATCATTTCGGCAAGCGTCATTGTTGTGCTTCCTGCATCGATATAAATCGAGCTGTTGTCTTCTATATATGCAAGTGCTTTTTCGCATATAATGCGTTTTTTCTCGACGTTTGCCGCTGAACGTTTTGAGAAAGCATCTTCAACAAGCATATTGATTGCTTTAACAGATCTTGCACCGCCATGTATACGAACAATACGCCCACTGTTTTCAAGCGCCTCAAGGTCACGACGTATGGTCATTTCCGATACATCGGGAACAAGCTGCTTGAGATCTGACAGCGAAACCTCATTTTTTGATTGTATGTAATCGTTTATTCTTTGCTGACGTTCATTCATACCAAGCACACCGCCATGTTAGATTCGAACAAAAAAAGCGTTTAAATATAACACATCAAAAATTATACGTATACATTATATATCATAATCTATCAGTTTGCAATAGTTTATTTTTTGTTTTTTGTTCGAATCTAACATTTTTTATGTTTAATAAAAAACAGACACGCATTTTCAGCATGTCTGTTTGTAAAATTCTTTATTTCTTTATTTCAATCCAGTATTTTTCTGTTGCGGCCTCTATTTTATTATCACCGAATTCATAATAGCGCCTATCCCTTACTTCATCAGGAAGATATTGCTGTTTTACCCAATGGTTTTTATATGAATGTGGATATTTATATGTAAGACCGCGGCCAAGTTTTGCTGCTCCGGAATAATGTGAATCCTTCAGATGTGCAGGAACATCACCATCAAGACCGTCCCTTATATCAGCCAAAGCTGCGTCGATTGCGCAAATCGCAGAGTTTGATTTTGGCGATGTCGCAAGAAGTATCGCTGCCTCAGCCAGCGGAATTCTCGCCTCAGGCATCCCTAACTGCAAAGCGCTGTCAACACACGCTTTTGTGATTGAAACAGCTTGCGGATATGCAAGCCCGACATCTTCGCTGGCGATAACCAGAAGTCTTCTGCAGGCAGAGAGCATATCCCCTGCTTCGAGCAATCTGGCAAGATAATATACTGCAGCATCCGGGTCTGATCCACGGATAGATTTCTGAAGCGCTGACATAATATCATAATGAGTATCGCCGTCGCGGTCTGCCCGCATGGCACTGCGTTGAGTTATAAGCCTTGCATCCTCGAGCGAAATATATGCTTTCCCATCTCGTCTGGTTGCGCTGTCAAACAGCAATTCAACTGCATTTAACGCCTTGCGGATATCTCCACCGCAAGCGTTTGAAATGTGTTCAACCACTCCTTCTTCGAACACGGCATCATCCGAAAGCTTACTTACTGCTCGATCTATGGCGCAACGGACATCTTCAGGTTCAATCGGCTTGAACTCAAAAACAGTCGCACGCGAAAGAATAGCACTGTATACATAAAAATATGGATTTTCTGTAGTCGAAGCAATTATCGTCAGCTTACCGTTCTCCATAAACTCAAGCAAAGATTGCTGCTGTTTTTTGTTAAAATACTGAATTTCGTCAATATAGAGAAGCACGCCGTTTGGCGTGAGCAGCGTATCAAGCCCGTTGACTATATCTTTGATATCGCTTATTGAGGCTGTTGTGGCATTGAGTTTGCGGAATTCACGCGAGGTATGCTTTGCGATTATCCCTGCGACAGTGGTTTTTCCAACCCCACTTGGGCCGTAAAAAATCATATTCGGAATCTGGCCTGTAAGAATGATGCGACGCAAAATTCCGTTATCACCGAGAATGTGTTTTTGTCCGAATACATCGTCTATGCTGTCAGGTCGTATTCTGTCTGCAAGTGGTCTGTACATTGTAAGCCTCCAAAATCAGACAACGCACGCACCGAAAAGATGCGTGCGTTGTAAAAATCTTAATAAAGCGGATACTTGTCGCAAAGAGCTTTTACGCAATCGCGAATATAGTCCTTCTTTGTTTCGAACGCTGTTGCTGTGAGATGGATAAGACGTGCAATCTCAGCCATATCAGATTCGCCGAAACCTCTTGTGGTTGCAGCAGGAGTGCCGATGCGAACGCCACTTGTAACAAACGGCTTCTCAGGATCGTTGGGAATTGAATTCTTATTAAGAGTAATACCGACCTCATCAAGACGATGCTCGAGTTCTTTACCTGTAACGCCGACTTTGCGAAGGTCAACAAGCATAAGATGGTTATCGGTTCCGCCGGAAACAAGGTCGAAACCACACTGCAGAAGTGCATTTGCAAGAGCGGATGCATTTGCGACGACTTTCTTTTGATATGTAGTGAACTCCGGCTTCAATGCTTCACCGAAACAGATGGCTTTTGCTGCAATGATGTGCATAAGCGGACCGCCCATCGTTCCGGGGAATACTGCTTTATCGATTGCCTTTGCAAGCTCTTCCTTACACATAATGATACCGCCGCGCGGACCTCTGAGAGTTTTGTGAGTCGTTGTTGTTACAACATCCGCATACGGGACAGGGCTCGGATGAACGCCTGCAGCAACAAGACCTGCAATATGAGCCATATCCACCATGAAATATGCGCCTACAGATTTTGCAATATATGCAAAGCGCTCAAAATCGATTATACGCGGATATGCAGATGCACCTGCGATAATCATCTTCGGCTGGCATTCCTTTGCAGTCTTTTCAAGTTTGTCATAGTCAATTCTGTGTGTTTCGGGATCAACGCCATAAGGAACGATGTTATAATAAGAACCGGAAATGTTGACAGGGCTACCGTGTGTGAGGTGTCCACCTTCACTGAGGTTCATACCCATAACGGTTTCGCCGGGCTTTACAAGCGAAAAATATACAGCCATATTGGCGGATGCACCGCTGTGCGGCTGAACATTTACGTGATCTGCTCCAAAAAGCTCAAGTGCTCTTTCCTGTGCGATGCGTTCAACAACGTCTACACACTCACAGCCACCATAATAGCGCTTTCCGGGAAGACCTTCTGCATATTTGTTTGTAAGAACTGTACCTGCTGCAGCGAGAACTGCAGGGCTGACAAAGTTTTCAGAAGCGATGAGCTCTATGTTATTGCGCTGTCTGTTATACTCGGATTCGACAGCGATGCCTAAATCCGGGTCATACTCTTTTAGAAAATCGATATTCTCTTTAATCATTTGAAATTCTCCTATCTGAAGTTTTTTATATTATATAATATTTTTCCATTAAATTCAATACTCGAAAACATTAAACTTTGTTTTTTTAATAACAAACTTTATGAAAACAGCGATTAAATATCCATAGAGAGCGCCGGCAATTATATCAGTTGTGAAATGAACATTCAGATACACACGTGACAGAGCAATAAGAACAGAGAGAATTATCGCCGGAATCCCCCACTTTCTATCGACCATCAAAATTATCGAAGAAACCGAAAAGGATGTTGCAGTATGCATGGACGGAAAAGAAAAATCAGAAGGTCTTTCTATCAGCATCCGAAGTTCGGGATATAAATTGCAAGGCCTGATACGCCCAACTAACGGTTTTATGATACAGTTTCCCGTGATAAAACATATAAGCAGAGAAACGACGGCAATAAATCCAACCTTTCTGGTTCGTTTTGATACCATAAGCAAGGCTATTGTAAGTATCCAGATAAAGCCGCCGTCGCCCAAACGAGTGATGAATACCATAAAGAAATCTATAGCAGGACAAGTTATATATTCAAAGATAAGCGGCAAAAGACTATCTATCAGATTTACAAGATACATCAGATTCACTCCGTTTTTTTGACAGGAAAGAAAATTTTGTTTCCGAAACAATAATCGCAAAGAAAATCAAAGCAAAGCCGCATATCATTCGTATAGTAAGATTTTCTCTGCCGAGAATCGCTGAGAAGAACGTTCCAAAAACTGATTCCAGGCTGAGTATCAGCGCTGCAGAAGAAGGAAGCGTGTGCTTTTGTCCGAAATTTTGCAACAGCAATGCTGTCGCTGTGCAAAAAAGACAAAGATATATCACGGCAGGAATAACATCAGCTGTTACTGCTTCAGGCACTCCTTCACTTATCAAAGTTGTCGCCCAGAAACATACGGCCGCAGATGCAAATTGCAAAATTGTAATGATGATAGGATCTTTGCCTTTGGCAAATTTAGCAACAGCAACCATATGACAAGCAAAAAAGAAACCGCCGATAAGTGTGTAGAAATCTCCTTTTCCGATTGCGAAATCGCCATTGAGCGAAATCAGGCCTATACCGGTTATACACATAATTGCAGCAATAAGATTCCATCTGTCCGGGCGAGGACCTTTGGATATCCATGCAAGAAAAGGAACCAAAACGCAGTAAACAGCTGTCAAAAATGCATTTTTACCGGGTGTTGTGAACATTATACCAAAGGTCTGCCAATAATATGCCAGATATAAGAAAACGCCTATAAGAGCGCCTTGCCAAAGGGTTTCAAAATTTATTTTGCCAAGTTTCTTGAAGAAAATTACACAAAGCAGGATAAACGCCCCTGTAAAGCGCAACGCCATAAGATAATTGGGTGAAATAAGGTCTACGGTGTCTTTGATTATTACAAAAGAAGTACCCCATATGATTGTTGCCAAAACCAAAGCCGCTTTTGCATAAAAACTGATATTTTTCATTTTCGGCTGTTATCCTTTTCAATCAACTTCTTCATCGCTTCAACACATATTCTGATTGCTTTATCAGTGTCGTGATGCTCTTTCTCTTCCTGACCTTCCTTTTCTCGCTCCTGATTCCATATAACATTAAAGCATGCTCCGCATCTCAAATCCCTGACAGAACCAAGAACAAAGAGCGTTGAAGCTTCCATTTCGCTTGCTAAAACACCCAGCTTCATCCATGCGTTCCAACGCTCTGAAAGCAGTTCGGAAATCGGCATTGTTTCGGGAGACGCCTGACCGTAGAATGAATCTTTACTGTGTACAGTGCCGATGTGGTGTGAATATCCCAAACTCACAGCAGCCTCCGACAACGCTGATGTTACATCGAAATCAGCAGTCGCCGGAAACTCAATCGGAGCATATTCTCCTGTGGTTCCATCGCAGCGCACAGCAGATGTTGCTATGACAACATCTCCTGCACATACTTTTTTATTTATTCCGCCACAGGTTCCTATTCTTATGAATGTATGTGCTCCTAAAGCTGACAGCTCTTCTATAGCTATCGCTGTGGAAGGACCGCCGATTCCCGTTGAAACAACTGACACCTTCTCGCCGAGCAGATATCCCGTATAAGTCGTATATTAACGATTACGGGTCACAAATTCTGCATCGTCAAGATATTTTGCAATTTTCTCACACCTATCAGGATCACCCGGAACTATACAATATTTTCCGATGTCACCTTCAGAGCATTTGATGTGATATTTTACCGCTTGATTGTCTTTAAGCATATTATAACCTCCACTTGAACGGTATGGACTTTTTGAAAATATTTTTATATTATATCATAAATAAAATAAGTAAACAACACTAATGCGTTGTTCATAAATAAATTTATGTCAGAATATTGCAATCTATAAGTTTTTTTGTTATTATTAATAAATAAGAAATGCAGTATGTTTGATATTGATACATTTTACATCTGCACAGTCCCCCACATCAGAGCTTCAGCTCAAATTTTTATGTTTGGAGATAATCGATATGGCAATTTACAAATTCACATCCGAATCTGTCACAGAAGGGCATCCTGATAAGGTTTGTGACCAGATTTCCGATGCTATTCTCGATGCTATTCTCGAGAATGACAAAAACGCTCGTGTTGCTTGCGAAACTATAGTTACAACGGGAATGGCTCTCGTTATGGGCGAAATATCGACAGAATGTTATGTTGATATTCCTGCAACCGTCAGAAAGACAATCGAAGAAATAGGCTACAATAACCCGGCTATCGGGTTTGACTCACGCACCTGTGCCGTTCTTACATCTATTGATGAGCAATCTGCTGACATTGCTCTCGGTGTTGATAATTCATTCGAATTCAAAAGCACTTCAGCCGATATCGCCGATAAAATCGGCGCAGGAGATCAGGGTATGATGTTCGGCTACGCTTGCAATGAAACCGAAGAATATATGCCTGCACCTATCACCTATGCACATAAGCTTACAAAGAAGCTTGCCGACGTCAGAAAATCCGGTGAGCTGGATTTCCTCTGCCCTGACGGTAAGGCGCAGGTGACCTTCGAATATGACGGAAATAAGATCAGGCGTTGTGATACAATCGTTGTTTCTACTCAGCACTATGACACTGTTTCTCTCGAAACGCTCCGTGAAGCAGTTACCAAGCACGTCATCCTCCCTGTTATGCCCGAAAATTATATCGACAAAGATACTAAAATCCTTATTAATCCAACAGGCAGATTTGTTATCGGAGGACCTCGGGGAGATTCCGGGCTTACAGGCAGAAAAATCATTGTTGACACATATGGCGGTTTTGCCCGACACGGTGGCGGTGCTTTTTCCGGCAAGGATCCAACAAAGGTTGATCGCAGCGCTGCATATATGGCGAGATATATAGCTAAAAACATTGTTGCAGCCGAGCTCGCTGATCGTTGCGAGATCGAGCTTGCTTATGCAATCGGTGTTGCAAACCCTGTATCCGTGTTTGTTGACACCTTCGGCACCGGGGTTATCAGCGACGAAAAGCTGTCTGAAATTGTTATCAAACATTTTGATATGCGACCTTTGAAGATTATTGAACAATTTGATCTCCGTCGCCCGATTTATCGTGCAACAGCCGCATATGGCCATTTCGGGCGTTCAGATCTCGATCTCCCCTGGGAGAAAATCAATATGGTTGATACGCTTCGCGAATATATCAAATAATTTAAACGTCGGTGTGAAAGTTACACACCGACGTTTTTATATCCTACAGATCTATAACATCCTGCATAGTTCTGTTTTTATATTCTCCACGTGTGAAATCCGGAATTGAAACAGATGCACCATCCTTTGCAATCGACTCACCTGTAAGATAAGCGATGCACATCCAAGCTGCAGCGTCATATACGTCTATAGGCATTTCTTTGCCGTTTCGCAGGCAATCGCAAAATGCTTCAAACTCAAATATATCCATACCTCCGTGACCTGCTTCTATCATTTCAGGAGTTATGTGCTTCCATATATCCGGCAAAAATTCATCATAATATTTAACTGCATTATTTGTTTCTTTGATTATATATTCAACTCTGCCGCCTTCATCCATTTCCTCTCCGTCAAAAAGCGCCATATTGAGCTTCTGTTCGTATAACCCCTTGGTTCCGCGAACCGTGAACTCTCGCGAATAATATGTCGGAAGTGTTGTGTCAAGTCTCAAACTGATCAATTCTCCGTTTTCGCAGGTTATGAGAGTTTCGACGATATCCCCTTGCGCAAATTTGCGATCTGCAAGATAGGCAAGCTCCCCTTTTCCTTTTGCATACTCATTAAGACCGCAAGACTTCGAAGCACGCGACGAAAGCGAGAGCATACGGTTTCCGCGATTTATTCCAATCAGCTTTGCTATAGGACCAAAATCGTGAGTCGGGTAATTGTCACGATTATATTTTGAATATTCGCCATTTCTGTAATGACGTTTAAGCTCTCCATATGAAACCTGCTCACGCAAATCGTGCATATATGCTCCGTGGCAATAAACTATCTCACCAAACTTCCCTGCTCTTGCCATTGCGGTTACCAAAAGCTCTTCCTTGCCGTAGCAGCAATTTTCCATAAGCATAAACGGAGTTTTTGTCTTTTCATATGTATTGATAAGATCCCAGCACTCCTGCTCATTGTAGACAGCGCCTACCTCCATCGCAACAGCGACACCTTTTTCCATTGCGTAAACCGCTGCCGGGATATGTGCATCCCAACCTGTCGCAATAAAAACAGCGTCGATCAACTCATTATCCAAAAGCTCTTCATAGCTTGAATATACATTCGGTCGGAGCCCTGTCTTTTCTCTAAGCTCGTCCGCCAAGGTTTCTGCCTTATCAAGATACGGATCCGAAACAGCACTAACCTCAACATCCTGAAGATTCAAAAGAATGCTTTTAGCTATCATTACACCGCGTTGTCCACAACCACAAACAGCAAATCTGATTTTTTTCATAGTTGACATCCTTTCTCAATGCATTTTCATTGAATATATTTTATCATATGCCTCAGAATTTTAGAATGTCTTTTTTAGGTATGAATATGTCCTTTTTAGACCTGGTTGTTGTTTTTCAATCAAACCTATGCTATTATAATAAAGGGGTGATTGTTTTGTCTGAACCAAATATTCGCAAAGAAATACGATTTCCCGAAATCTCCAATGATCCCATAAGAATGTTTATGATCGGGTATAATGATTTTCGATATATCGATGGCTGGCAAAATTACCGGGCTTATTCATGGACGGCGCTTCATTACGTAAGAAGCGGATGCGGAATTTTGTTCATTAAAGGAAAACGGTATGACATCAAAGCAGGAGACCTTTTTCTCATTCCTGCGAATGAATCAATTATGTATTACCCCAACGAAAGCGATCCGTGGCGATATTATTGGATAAACTTTCATACAGATTCTCAAATAAGGATTGAAGAGAGAATCGGGTTGAATTCTGACAATCCCGTAAAAAACTCGAGTATTCCGCACGAACTATGCAACACCTTTGATGATCTGTTTGAAGCTGATGAATTTTCAACTAAACTCTATTATAAAACTTTGGCTGCAATTATTAAAATTCTGTCAAGTGACGGAGAACCTATCGACAGCTTTAATTCCGGCAACGGGCGTAAGCCATCTGTTGTTGATGATGCATTGCAGATAATACAGCTAAACTCATCGCGTGCTGAGTTTTCGGTAAGCGATCTCCCTAAAATGCTTTTTGTAAGCCAACGTCATCTGGGAAAGCTTTTTAAAGAACGAACAGGCCTGACTCCTGTTGCATATCTTTCTGAAATGCGTTTGAATCACGCAGCCGAGCTTCTCAACGATTCTGATTATACTGTAGCAGAGCTGTGTCGGAAAGTCGGTTTCGGTGATGAAATATATTTTATGAAACAGTTCAAGAAAAAATTTAAATTGACAGTAAAGGAATACAAACTCCGGATAAAACAGATGCCTACGAAAAACAATTTCTGAATCAAATAATTAAAATGCGTTCCGAACATATTGTACGGAACGCATTTCTGTTATTTGAATGCACGATTAAAAGCCTGTATGCTTTTTTCATAATTTTCAGCACCCTTAACCTCGAGAAAGACAGGGACCTGATTGATCAAACCGCTCTCCCAATTATGGAAAAATGATACATATGATATCTGCGGACCAAACCACGCTTCAATTGGGTTGTGGTTTTTCAAACCTTCCTCTTTTTGAATAACCTGATGGATGTGGTATGCAACCGTTCTTTTTCCCATAAGCTCATACCACCTGCTTATCGGGTATCTGGACGCCAAAGCACCGTTGTTTCGTGCGTGACCAACATCCAAGGTGTGCCCAATCGGATTTTTTCGTTTTGTCGCTGCATTCAACTCATCAATCCACGATGCAACTTCACTCGGAATATATCCGAATGCGCGATCTTCCGGATCTTCCCCTTTGCTCATGTGAAGGTTTTCAATACCTATATTGACCGCCTCCGGAACGTTTTCAACAACATAAATATATTGTTCCAAAAGCTTATCGTGCCCTTCACTCAGATCCTTGAGCTTAACACGCGGAGGATGGATTGTAAGTCCGTTAGCGTCGACTGCCACTGCATATTCGACAGCCTTTTTCCAAACCTCTGTATCACTGAGACCTCCATCTCTCCAATAAAGATTCGGCATATGCACTGAGAGATATCCGCCGCCGGACTTTCTCCATTCTTCAATCACGGGGAGTAATGTGAAATCCGGCTCCCAGCCTTTTCCGTTACATCTGAGTTCTACTCCGTAAACCTTGTTGGCAGCTGCATATGCAACATCTCTGTGGTTGTCAACACACGAGATACCAAACTTCTCCCTCACAGACCAAAGCGTTTCTTTCGGGAGTTTGAGCAAAACTTCCGATATCTCATCGGTATCAGAATCGAAATATGTAACGCAAGGCCAATCTCCAAATGATTTATCAGGATCGATTGCACGAATTCCGAAGTATTTTGATTTACCAATCATTCCTGACAGTTTTCTGTGCAAATGCGCACAGAGAATTGTCAAAGCCTTTTGCTCGCAAAGCTGCAACATAAAAGCTCTGCAATTTTCATCAAACAATCGTTCGACAGGATGATGCATAACAACAATGTCGCCATCATTCAGCTGCTCAAGTCTTTTCTTGTCAGCTTCATTTATTTTTGCGTATGCAGTATTGATGCCGAGACATTTTCTATTACCTATATAAAACTCAAAACCGGGGCATTTTTCGCAAAGAACTCCCGCAGTAGCTTTATCCCTGGCATCTGAATTTCCCAAAACAGAATAATGATTAAACGAAGCAAACATATCAAAATACGCGCACAATGCATCAGGCTCACCAAAAGAAGTTATATCTCCCAAAGTTATGACATCAGATATATTATCTTCTTTGAACTGTGCTGCAGCACGCGTACAGAACTGCCATTGAGCGCTCTCGCTGTTATATGGCATATGACTGTCACATATGAGTCCTAGTTTCATAAAGCACCCTCCAATCTTAATATGTGATATTATACTGCATCCACTAAAAAAAATCAAACTTTTTTGTGTAATAAAAAGCTCTTACGACTTATATTAAACGCCGCAAGAGCTTTTGTGATTATTTTTTAAAGCAACGGTCAGCGATTCTGCGCATATTTCCGCCTAGAATTTTCTTTTTATCTTCTGTGGAAATGTTTGCGAAAGCCACCCAACCAAGCTGTGGGCGCGGATCACGCATAGGAGCATCGGTTCCGTAAAGAGTCTTGTCGGCAAGTCCTTCCTTGCAAAGGTATTCGATAAGTCCCTCAGGAACGCTTGTAAATGTAAGCTGGAGGTAAACATTCGGGTACTTCTTTGCAAGGACAGCATATGATTCTGCACACGCAAAATTCCTTCCGGCATGATCAAGGAAAAATGAAATATTCGGATACTTTTTCGCAAGATCTTCCATATCAGCAAGGTATGTAGGATATCCGCCGCTATCCATCAAAGCAAAGAGATGGTTTTCGTCGGCGATTTTAAGCCAAGGCTCGAAAACCGGATCATTATATCGCACGCCACTTCTTGAATAGAACATCTTCATAGCAGGCATTTTTTCTTCAATATGATAGTGATATGCCGTTTTTTCGATATCAGTGCCGTAGGTTGGATTAATCAGAACATATGGATAAACTCTTGCATCGCGTTTTGCCATATCCGAAACAATAAGGTTGCCGGCTTCACAGTCTGTCCAGATGCCGAGCCACGGAGCGACGCAATATTCATCAACACCCATATCATCGGAAAGCTTTGCCATATTTTCGAGATCACCGCGCACCAACGGGTATCCGGCACCGCAATTTCCGCCGTCCTCAAGAAAATGTGTGTGGGAATCAAATATGAAAACATCCAAAGGTTTTCCGGTTGCTGCTGCTTTTGCAATCTCTTCATTTTTAATTTCAACCTGTTCAGGAAGCTTGACACCGCAAAGACGCGCCAAATTCCCGCCTGCCATCAGTTGCTTTTCCTCAGCTGAAACATCGGCATAATCGATAAAAGAGCGAGCTGCGCCGGGACACATAAGCGGCAGACCACTTCCCATACATATACGATCAGCCCCCAGCTCAGTTGAAATTATCTCAACGGCAAAGTTGGATTGCATATTTGAAAGATCTGTATAAAGATTCGAGAACTTTCTCAGGTGTGCCATCAGGTTGTGAAAATCACTCCAGCTCACGCCTTGCACCAAAACGTTCATTGACGGATGGTTAGAAAGAATCTCAGCAAGATCCGGCCATCCTAGCTGAGCTTTATCAACGAGAAGAGGAATTCCTGCACGCTCAAGCTCTGTGTAATATTCTCCCATAACAATCTCGGAAGGTGAAAAAGCATGTGTTGCCGGGAATATTTTTGCAGCAACGGCGTTTTTCTTGCGCATATCATCCAGCATATCATCAGGATTCAAAAAACTTCCTGTGTATCCTGGCTGGATTACATAGCAGCCATAAAAACGGTTGTACTTGGAAAGCTCCTCCGCCAAACGTTCGTTACCATAAGCCGGTGCGTAGTCACGAGCCCAACCCGTATACACCAGAGCACCTGCTATACCTGCATGATCCATCGCAGCAAGGATATCTTCGCTTTTCCATATCTCACGGCTGTCCTTCGGACCGCGTTTGCCGATGCATACATTTGAATCAAAATATATAAGTGACATCAGATATCTCCTCTCATAAAGACATAATCCACACTGCCCCCATAATGAATTTCGAAAAGCTGAAACAGGAGACAGATTATTATGCTATTTTATTCTTATTTAATATTATAGCATATTTAGCTTTTTTAGAAAAGAGGTGTGATGAAGTTTTTTAATATTCCTTCATCACACCATCTCTAAATGCTGAAGTATATTCGAAAAATTATTTCAGCAAATCAAGTATGCGTTTGATAAGAACTGCGACTTCAGCGCGTGTTGTGTAATCAGTCGGAGCGATCTTGCCGCTTTTGCCGTTAACCAAGCCGCTTGCAATAAGAGCACTTACTGCATCCTTTGCATATTCTGCAACTGAATCAAAGTCTGCATAATCAACATCGCCTGTCTCAAGCTCCATCTCAAGCTTTTCAAGTGCACGGTACACAATAACCATCATATCCTGACGTGTTATGGTATTTCTTGGCGCAAACTTATTATCGCCAATGCCGTTTACAAGCCCTGTATTTCTTGCAATCGCAAGCTCTGTTGCAAAGTAGTCTGAAGCATTTACATCTGCGAAGTTTTCTGTATTCTCACTCTCGAGCTTGAATGCGCGGACGAGGAGAAGTGCAAAATCTGCGCGTGTGATGTTTGCAGCCGGTGAGAATGTTGTCTCACTTGTTCCTTTGATTATACCGCTCGAAGCAAGATCATTGATAGAATCAGCTGCCCATGCGTGAGCGCCAAGGTCGATGAAACGAGCTGAAGAGGTCTCCCCTTTGCTGCCTGTTGTTTCTTCTTTTCCTGTATCGGGTGTTTCAGTCGGTTTCTTGTCATCAGACGGAGCAGTTGCACCTGAACCCGAACTGCCTGCTGAGCCTCCGCCGCCTGCACCACCGGAAGAACCGCCTGCAGAACCGGTTCCTACCCCTGTGGAGGAGCCTGCTTCGCTGCCTGTTCCGGTGCTTTCGCCTGTGGAGGAACCTGCACCTGTCGTCTTTCCGTATACGGTGATATAGAAATGTACAGTTGTTTCAGATATACCGTCACTAGCTGTGATTTCAAGGTGATTCTCGCCGCTTTGGGAATCTGACGGTTTCCACGTCAACACTCCTCGTTCGGAATCAATCGACGCACCTCGCGGAATTCTTGTTCCAATGATTTCAATATCTCGTCCGACAGGCGATTCTGCATAAATCGGAATAGTTATTGTACTGCCTACCGAAACAGTTGCATCTTCCGGACACTCTAACGTCGGAGCGGTGTCTACAACGCTTGTAATCGGAATTCTTAGCTCCTGCCCTTTTTCGATGTTATAGGTATATCCGAGAGATATATTCTTTGCATCCACATAGTTTCTTATTGCGGATACATCACCGATATCAAGAACTATTTCACCGTTATCCTCATATGCGTCTATAATCTTATATACACCGTTTTCTACTCCGTCATTATCTATATAGACAAACTTGTTTGCAAGAGCACCTATGTCTATATTCTGTCCTGCATCCGGAGAGAATCTGATATAATTTTCAGTAGTCAATTCCTCCGTGAAGCTCTTTACAATACCTGTATATGCCGCAACAGAATCTTCAACATCAGAATCTTTAAACTTCAGAACTTCGCCGTCATTGAGATAAGAATAGATTATATTGCCATCAGCATCCAACGAGAGAACGCCACCAAAACCTCGGAAACAAATATTATCGTCGATTACATAATCAACCGCATTATTTGTTGAATACATTACATAGTCAATTCTTCCGTTTATGAGTGTAACCTTTACCGCGCTGTATGAGTCGGAAAGGCCAGGTTTTGAACTCGGATCTCTGACCATTGAAACCTTTTCAATGCTCTCAATATACTTTTCAGATGCATCATACGGTTCATAAACAGTTGTGAATGTTGTATCAAGGTTTGTTCCTTTGTTGCGTACAAGCAGATAATCAAAATCTGTCGCATGAGCGTTGCTCTTAGTCTGCGGAGGAACTGCCGTTGCGAACGTTACTTCGCTATAAGGTTTGTCACTGAGCATTGTAAGACGAAGACGAATGTCGCGTTTTTCGTTGAGAATTCTCTTCCAATCCTTTACGTCAAATTCAACTGTAAAGTTTGTATCGATTGAATTGTATGTACGTACATTCTTAAGCCAAGTATAACCTCTCGGGTAGATACCTGAGTTTACGCCGCCCGGGTCTGCTCCGAACTTGACATCTGCACCTGCATATGTACCGTAAAGGTTACCCTCTTCATCTGTATACATAGGCGTTACTTCAACATCGGAAAGACCGGATATTGCAGTCAAAGTATCAGTCTGGCTGTGGAAGCTGTAAAGATGATCCTTTCCTCCCTTGATATGGAAGAAGTCAACACCATAGGAGATATCATCATTTGCATCCACCATAAATATGGTACGTCTGTATTCGTCTACATTTGAATACACATCAGCTGATACATCCATAACCTTAACACGGCCTGCATCATCAAAGTGATGCGGATTCTGCTGAACGGTTGTTGATTGCTGTTCTTTTTCATCAACTACTACAGTGTTGTGTGAAAGCGTCGTTCTCACCCATTCCATACGGTTAGGCTGCGCCCCTGTTACCTCAGGATATCCGATTTCAGGAGCGAGGTTAAGACCGTATGCATCCATAAACAGATTGAGCGTATCAGCATGTCCGTGACCGGAGTTCTTTCCGAAGTATATCGCAAAGTCACGATGTGTGTTCTTATAAGTCTGGGGGCTTGCAGATTCGTATTCGCCACCTGCGCGGAGTGCTGCAAATCCATATCCTGTAAGCATATCGCTTGCAAGATTGAGCTCGCCAATCTCATCAATAACAGCCTCTACGTCCTTCGTTATCTGTTCGGGATCTTCGTCAAGGATGCTTCCTCGAATCTCGTCACCGTATGTTTCATGGATAAGCCAGAGCACCTGTGCAAGAAGCGGATCTTTAGTGGCTTTATAACCCTTGATGGTTTCCTCTGTATAAAGAGCGAGGCCTGTGCTTGCAAGCGCTCCGCTGTCACCCGTCTGCGTCGTGTAGTAGCCTCCGAGAGTCAAACGAGCCTGCGCTGCAAACATCTTTGTAAATCTTGCATTCTCATAGAGGTCAGCCGACGGATAAAGCTCATATCCACGAAGCGTTTCCGCAACTCCGAGGAAGTTAGAAATCCATGTTGCGTTATAGCCGGGGGCACTTTCCGAACCGATACCATCGCGGCTTACGTTTTCAATAATTGTGCCAAGGAACATACCTCCGCTTATCGGCTGTACATTCACTCCCGAGCCGCTGTTGAGACCCGACGTTCCATATTTCGGACCGTATGCCATTACCCAATCAATCATTTCTTTTGTTTCCGGGAGTCTGTTCAGAGCAACGGCTGCAGTTGCAACTGCATTCTGGTGCATACCATAGTTGCCCCAGTTCATTCCGAGCTTTGTCTGTTTGAAGATTTCAAGAAGGAGATTATCCTCTATGTTCTTTCTTGCAGCTCCCGGAGTGTCTTTAAGATTTATCGGAATAAGCGCTCCGTTTTCATCGCGCTTCCAATCACCGTTTTCATCAGTTTCGTATCTTGCGCCGTTTTCACTGAGATACTTGATTACATACGGGTCATTATATATCGGAAGGAATGCATCATATGCCTCAGCAAACTCTGTTGTGATGAAGGTCTGCCAAACAGCGTCAACTATTCCTCCGTAGTAAGAGTCGCCGCGCCACTCTCCCCATGTACGCCATACGAGATCAGGGAAGAAATCAGCAATTCTGTCAAGGAGGATTGCTCCTGCGCGACCATACTTAACCTCACCTGTGTATACAAATGCCTTTGCAAGAGAATTTATCGCATTTCTTATAACTGCGCTGTTTGCGACATTTCCCTGTCCATACCACAAACCTTCGTGGATATAGTATGAAATGTACGTATGCTGAACCGGGCCTTTTCGTGCGCCGTCTGCATACCATGCAAGGCCATCCCCGTTATCATAATAAAGAGGGCTATATCCCGGAACTTTTCTCACATCGCCATCAGGTCCTACGATTTCCAAAGCCTTTTCATATGAGATGTAGGGCTGCATATATCCAAGGCTGTCATCAACACCCCAACCTACAACGCCGAGCTTTGCATCCATTTCCTTATATGCTTTATTCTCAAGGTAACCGATACCAAAGCCATAGAAGCTCTTCCACTCCTCGGTCATACGATCATTTGTCGGATGCGGAATATTTTTACAGTTGCAATTCTCGCCATCAGCACACACGAACAGTTTATGATGATTCATAAGTGCCTTTTCATAGCTCCAGCTTCCGCTCTCGGAAAGACCAAGCTCATAGAAGCTTCCAAAATCATTTGATGGGAAAAGACGTTTACACGTCGGACACTGTACCTTCCACGGATCTCTCATAGCGTTTACACCCCATCCGTATGCACCGTACTTGACGCTGATGTCATCACCGCAATAACGGCAGAGAAACTTATCCGGGTCACCTGTATGTCCGATGTGATACCATCTAGGCAGACCTTCCGGAACAATAAGATTATAGAGATAATCTATTTCGTTTACATATTTATCTGCCGCTTCTTTTACAGCCTTGACTTCATCTTTTGCCCAAGAATAGCGTTTCGCGTTAATCTTCGCATTTTCGCGTTCTTCAAGTGTGTATATCTGAGGATCGACAGTTGCATCCCAAGAAATCTCAAGCGCGAGTGGTTCGATTGCAATTCCCTCTGCTGCACCATTCTTATAGTCTGCACTGACAGTTGCAGAAACCACTGCCGTTCCAATGCCGATACCATAGACATTTCCGTTTTCGGAAAGTTCTGCATATTCAGAACCTTCAACAAGCTCCCATGTAATAAACTCTTCAGGGATAGCAAGCGTCTTACCGCTGTTCATTTCAGCAGTTACTCCAAGTTTTGAAGCACCGTAAACATAGACGGAAGCCGGAGCTGTAATTCTGATTCCGTTTTCAACGATACCGGAATTATCAGAAACGGAAACAATATACTCTGCTTTCTTTGTTATTCCGCCATATGTTACTGTTGCGATTATCTTTGCGCTACCTTCGCTGATACCTGTGATTGCACCGTTTGGATCAACATTTGCTATTTCAGGATTTTCGGATTTGAACACCACCGCAGTGATGTCACCCTCTTCATATTCGATTTCCGCACCTTTTATGGTCTTAAGCTTAATGAAGGTATTTACCGTTTCATCAAGAGCTATGACGTTACTTCCACTCTCGGTTACGAGTTCCACACCGCCGAATGCTTCCTCGTCTGCAAATGTAAACGTGAGCGGATATGCCGAATCTCCACCTGCTCCTGCCTCACCGCTTTCGCTTATGCGGTAGACAACAAGATGCTCTCCCTCTGTTACTGCTTTTGTTCCGAATGTCCTTGAGAAGCCGTCATTATCATCAGGCTTCGAATAGTAATCCGCCGTACCTACATAGTATTCACTCGTCGGAACTGCATATTGGAGAATATTGGATTCAATCTCCTCTGTCGCGGGCATAATATAGAGGTCAAATGCTGCGCTTCTTGCACGGCAGAGACCCATATTACCTTCCGCAAGATACGTGCTTGTCTTCGGGAACTTAACCTTAAATGCTATATATGAATTATAAAGGTTCGCTCCTCCCAGCCATCCAATCTGACCATACTTTCTGTTTGGCAAAGCAAAATCTACATTGTATTTAGTATTAGCATTTCCGATGCTGTGGAATATCCACGGACGGAAGTCGGTATATGTTTTGATATCGTTGATTCTGCTATAATTGTCACCGAGATATGCGCCCTGCATAAAGTTTATTTCAAGAACAGATGACGGAGCAACGCCCTCACTGAATACCAAAATCTTTTCAGGAGCACTCTCAACAACGGTTCCGCGGATTTTTATCTTTGCTTTAACTTCGAACGAACCTGCTTTTATCGCTCTGATAGTTTTTCCGCTTTCGGAAAGCATTGCAACGCCTTCATCGGATTCATTGAAGATTTCAAGGCTTACAAGCTCGCCGCCTGCAAGAACCTTTCTGTTCTTAAGTTCGTAACCGGTTGTAAATATAAGTTCTTCACCTAGCGTAACTTTGTTATTCGTATAGATATATGCCCTTTCGATTGCAAAATCATCATCAACTGTGATTTCCGTTTCGGTATAGCTTACTGTTCCGTTTACAATGACACAGGTCTTAAGCGTTCCGACACCTTCCGCGAGAGCTCTGATCTCCCCTGTTTCAGCATCATACTCAATTATATCTGTATCATCTTCAGCTACGGTGTGTATAAATTTAGCGGTATCAAAGTTGAGAGTACTGCCGTCTGCAAACTTTCCTGTTACTGATTCCACGGTTACAGCTTCGCCAACACCGATCGAATCTTCAGAAAGTGCTGTTGTAACAATAATGTCACGCGGTGTTCCGACGAGATATATTCCCTTGAGAAGAACAGCATACTTACTTGTGTTCACTCGGCTGTTACACTGCTTTATTACCATAAGATATTCCGCATATCCTTTGGAATAATCAAGTGAAGAATCTGCAAGGAACTGCCCTGCATATGCTCTGCAAGCAACAGAGTTACCGGTGCTGTACAAATCAGCATCAGCAACAAGATTGTCCACAACACAATATTTCTCAATATTGTTTGTAATGCTTGAAAACGTCATATCGGAGCTGTACGGAAGCATATATACCTCAGCACGGCCTGCGCTTGCGTAAGAGAGCCCCCTTACGTCAACATTGTAAGTTCCGGGTGCAGGAACCTTAACCTTATATGCAACCCAATCTCCTGCATATCCGGAAATGTCTGTATATTCTGCATTGCTTGCGAGATATACTTTTTGTGAATTCGGTCGGGTAAGTCTTCCTGAAACCATACCCCACGGACGGTCTGTTCCGTAGTCGCGCATAGGATATGCTGTAAATTCCGATTCTTTTACCAAGTAACCGGCAGAAGAACCGGGTATTGAAAGACCGCTCTGATCGAAATCCTCATAGGCGTTGTTATAGAAAAGATAACTCTGGTCAACACCTGAGAGTGGAGATGCAGGAAGCACCGTTATTTTTACATCGACACTCTTTGTGACATTCGCTATCGTTGCATTTACACGGACGGTTGCTTCACCTTCTTTTACCGCAAAGAGGCTTCCGTCCGCAGCTGCAAGGAGAATCCTATCCGGGTCATCAGCAATTTCAACAGAAACAGCTGCCGAAGATCCGTCAAGCTCGTTGTCTCCCGAGAAATACTTTACCGAAGGAATAAGCTTATCGCCTATCTTTATCTCGTCAAAAGAAACTTCGACATCTGTAAGCGGATATGTACGGGTAAAATCAAGGCTACTGAGATAACCATAGTATCTTCCGTCGCTTGTATCCTTCGCGCCCATTTCGTTTGTAAAGATAAGATAGTAGTCACCCTTTTTAAGTTCTAAAGTTTCGCCCGTTGCCGGAGAACTTGCAGTGCTGTTTTTATGAGTATCCACAGAGATAACCTTTTCAGCTTTTGAATCTGCAAGAACGTCAGCAATAACAAGAGCATCAGACGTCATTTTCCACTTACTGTCGGCATATTCTTTTGAAATTATATGAATATTGATTTTTCCGCAATATGTTTCCTGTTTGAAATTGAGCTGAGTCTTATATATACCGTCTTTTTCAACAACTGCATTGAGAACAACAAAATTGTTATCAATTATATCTTTTCTTGCATAATACTGCAATCCTTCATCATACGCACCCGCACCGGGGATATTATGCATATTGCAATACCACCATAATCCTGTTGAAACAGTGCGGTCAATCACCGATGCAGCAGAGAAAAGATTAAGTTTCACGTTTGTCGATGCAGTTCCCGGCTTATAAGCACCAAGAGTAAAGTTGTATGAAAAATTATCCGGAATTACCGGAGCAACATAAGGCGTAAGAAGAAGCTTCGAAACAGCACCATAGGTTCTTGCCTCAGCTGCATAATTGATAGAACCTTCGTTCGCCACTGCAATGAGATAGTAATCACCTGCAGTAAGGTTAATCTTCTCAGGATATGCATCCCCAACTGTTGCATTGGGGTGTATATCATAGGATGCGATATACTTGACATCTGCATCCGGATTTGTCATAGAAGCCGCAGCGATTGCCGACTGAACACCTTCTATTGTAAGAACATTCCATCCCTTTGCATTTGCGACATCCTTCTTCACAAGGTAAAGATCAGTCTTTTCACCATATGCAACTTTCGGATATTCAACAGACGGAACAAATGCGCCGTCCACCTCAACAGTAAAAGTGAAAATTACTGAATTTGAATTGAGGGGTGCGCTCTTTGCCGGAGTGTAGAAATAGAGACCATCTGCAGCGGCTGCTACATAATTCTCATTTATATGATTCTCATACTTCCAGTAACCGGTTGACTTTGTTCTGTCAAGAGTATAGTTTTTAAGATAAGAGGAGCTTATATTTCCCGAACCCGAATAATTCGAAAAAGCGGATGCGGTGAAATCATACGTCCAGACTTTTTTGCTTTCATCAACATAAGGGTTAAAGGTGAGCTTATTAAGCATACCATAGGTTCTTTCTTCTACTGTGTAGTTTACAGAGCCTTCGTTTGCAACTGCAACAAGGTAATACTCACCCTCTGTAAGATTTACACTCTTTGCAAATGTGTCTTCAACGGTTGCGTTTGGATTGGTGTCGTAGGTTGCAATATGCTTGACATCTGCATCCGGATTTGTCATAGAAGCGAGCGCAATGCCTGCCTGTACACCGCCGATTGAGAAGATGTCAACATTGTTAGCAGTGACAAAATCCTTTTTTACAAGATAGACGTCCACCTTCTCACCGTAGGAGATTTCAGTGTAGTCAATCGAAGGAGTGTATGATCCTGCTGTCGGTATTTCAAGCGTAAGAATTACTGCATTCGAGTTAGCTCCCGAATTTTTTGCAGGTGTAAAGAAACACATACCATCAGGCTGGAAAGCAACATTGCTTTCATTGATCAGACCTGTATACCTCCAGTTTGCCGATACTTCGGGGTTGATTTTATAATTATTAACCAAAGTATATTTGACAGACTTATTCGGCGTAGCATAATCTGCAAGCGCAGCTGTCGAGAAGTCATACACGATTGGCACAGCTTCCTCGGCATCAGCCGCAAATACCGTTGGCATCAAACCTCCTATCATACATATTGTGAGTAGTAGTGCTAAAAATCTTTTTGCTTTCATAAATTTTCCTCCTGAAGTAAAATTGCCAATAAATATATCGGCTTATGCTAACATTTTACTTAAACTCCTCTATATATTCAACACACATTTATTACATATTGGGCATTTTTATTTTGACTTCACAGCAAATATATGATATATTTTAGATAGAAAGGATCGTGAATAATATGCCGATTTTGCCAATTTATAACGCAACAAATTTTTTCGGTTCATTACCGATCAGAGTTTCGACACAAGCAACCAGAGACAGAGATCATTCGCACTTTCATCAACACATTCAGCTCTGTTTTGTGCTTTCCGGTGAGCTTAAGCACAAAATCAACGGGACGGAATATATCCAACGAGCAGGCTCCTGCGCCTTTATTCTTCCATATATGAGCCACACTCTTGACTCAAAGAATTCAGACGACACACCGATAATTGCGTATGTATGGTTTGAAGAATCATTTCTCACCGAGCGAGGATATGACTTCTATGCATATGGAAAAAACACAGCTCATTTTGAAGGAAGGCTCATCCCTGCAATTTCTGATTTTCCTCAGTTCCAGGACGATGCAATGCGCACTATCCGAAATATTATGGAAGAATTTAATTTGCAAAAAAATATGTCATATGACAAACTCGCAGCCTATATCGCTGAGCTTATGCGACTTGCGTGCGTTGAACCTGCAAGGAAGATATCTTCCCTTTCGTTGCGACAGGTTGACCGAATTAATCTCGCCGTGTCACACATAATACGGAATTATGCACAGAAAATAAACACGGATGACTTATGCGAAATTGCAAATATGTCCAGAAGAAGCTTTACGGAGCATTTCAAAAGTACAACAGGATTGACAGTTTCGGAATTCATACTCTCAGTTCGCATTTTCAACGCTTCTAAATTACTTTTTGAAGAAGATATTCTCTATGATGAAGCAGCCAAAAAATGCGGATTATATAATCAGTCAAATCTTGCCCGTGTTTTTACAAAACATCTCGGAATGTCACCTACTCAATATGTAAAACAACACAACATCAACACATCTATTCTTCACCAAATCCCTATCAGACACCGATTCAACTGGCTACTTGAAGAATAAACCTTCCGCTTTTCAGAAAAAAATAAAGGTCGTAGCAACTTGCTACGACCTTTATTTTTTATTTACTTGACATAATCAAGTATGCGTTTGATAAGAACTGCGACTTCAGCGCGTGTTGTGTAATCAGTCGGAGCGATCTTGCCGCTCTTGCCGTTAACCAAGCCGCTTGCAATAAGAGCACTTACTGCATCCTTTGCATATTCTGCAACTAAATCAAAGTCTGCATAATCAACATCGCCTGTCTCAAGCTCCATCTCAAGCTTTCCAAGTGCACGATATACAATAACCATCATATCCTGACGTGTTATGGTATTTCTTGGCGCAAACTTATTATTGCCGATGCCGTTTACAAGCCCTGTATTTCTTGCAATCGCAAGCTC
>JAFSIZ010000045.1 GCA_017439555.1 Oscillospiraceae bacterium
AAATATGAAAACAGCTATAACCGTGTCGAGTGGCTTTCGCATACAGCAGATGAACTCATATGGTTCAGAGGAGCAATAGCGATCAAAAGCAACAAAGACGAAGGAAAGTATGGCGCATACAAAATTCGTGTTCCTGCAGAAGGAACATACAATGTTACCTTGCAGTACAGAAAGGTAGAAAACAACGGCGCTGAAGGCGAAATGTACATTCTGCCGATAGATCAAAAAGATAACATTGAAGGGGCAATAGCAACAGCAAAGGCTGAAGGAAAAGGTCCGCTTCTGACGGTCGACTTTAAAGACAACGATGCAAATGTCAGTGCTGAAGCTTGGGCAACACCATATTTTGAAACGGAACCTCGTTTGTGGACAGCAGAGGCTGCAGGTGAATACATAGTAGTATGGAAAATGGCAGCCGGAAGACCAGGCGCAATGCAGCCTGCAAACCTGATTTTTAATGGCGGAGATACGCTTGCAGTAAGCAGTATTGATTTCAGGGTTTCTTCAACATTGAAGCCAAGTGTAGCTCTGTATTTGTCAGACGGAAGTTCTCCTGATTCTTCTGAGTTTACGGTTACATATGAGTCATCTGACGAAACACTATTGAAGATTAATAATGAAACCGGAAAATTCACCGGGCTTGGTGCTGGTGAAGTAGTCGTAACTGCAAATGTAGAATATAACGGAAACATATATACATCAGAATTTGTAAAAACACTGACCGGTGATGAAACTCTTCCGTACAGCAATGCGGCAAAAACGTATTCATTTATCGAAAAGAGTACAGATTGGCATCAGACCATTGTTTATGAAGGAGAAGGCGGTCCGCTGGATAACGATGTCCGGAATATAACATATGATTACACGGGCGGAAATTACGCATGGTACGGTTCTACAGAATACAAAGCTCAGGCAGCATACTGCTATGCGCACGGCGATGCTGTAAGCGGAAGAATGCGTATGCACCGAAAAGCAGGCGGATGGACAGGTTTCCGTATAATGGTGCCGGTTCGCGGAAAGTATGCCGTCCATATGCAGTATGTTAAATATTTTAATGGAGAGGGACCATCCGACGTATATATAATTCCGTCAAGTGTTTCCCCGGAAAATGCAGGGGACTATCTCACCGAAGATTATTACGTAGGAACAATAAACACACTTGATGTAACTCTTTCCGATTTTGCATTTGGTGATTCATGGATAGGTGAAGTTAACATCCCGGAAGCCGGTGAATATGCAGTTATCTTTAAGGCTAAAAGTACGTGTTATACTTCAATACGCACTTTGACGCTCGATGGCGTAGAAGGGATGAAGCGTGTTGAGATCATTTCTGAAAAAGATGGTGTAGATGTCGGGAAGAGTGTTCGTGCATCTGTGCGGGCGTTTCTTCTTGACGGAACGGAGATTCCTGCCGAAGATTTTACCGTTGAATATAAATCCGAACAACCTCATATCGCAAGTGTATCTGATGATGGCACTATTACCGGTATATATGAAGGTATCGCGAATATAACAGCAACGGTGAGATATGGTGCTGATGTATCTAAAACTTCGATTGTTGTAACTGTAACTGATAACAGCGGAATGAAAAGTGCAGAGTTTGCTACTTTCGCTGATGAACTCTATGTCGGCGGCAAAACAAAGATAACACTTCTTGCGAATATGAACAGCGGAAATAAGCTTGCGGTAGGTGTTGAAAATGCAAGCTTTGAGTTTGCTTCCGAGCCGGAGGGCATCCTTTCTGTTGAAGATGGTTGTCTTGTTGCAAATGCTGAGGGAACAGCAACTGTTTCTGCTATTGTATCTTTCCGCGGAGAAACGAAAGAAACAAATGAGCTTACGTTTAACATAAAGGTTGGTACACAGAAGAACCGCACAACAATATACACAGATGAAATGCGCGCGGCGGCACTTGAAAATGCCAAGAATTATGATTGGGCAAAAACAATTGCGAAAAATGCCAAGACAACAGCTGATTTGTATCTCGAACATATAGACTTGATTTACGATATGATTGATCCTGATAATCTTCCGAGATCAATGACCGCTGCATTGCTTGATGACCCGAATGCATACAGCTGTATTTATTGTGGCATTGACATCCGCGACGAGTACGGATCATATGCATGGGGTATTAATCCGATGTCACGTCCGTGGAAGATTCAGTGTCCGGACTGCAAGCGCCTTTTCCCGTCTAATGACTTTGAAAGCTTTTATGAATTGGGAAAAGACAGTTCTGATAAGTTCGACCTTGCGCGAGCACGTCAGCTTCACCACGAAATGCTTTATCATAAGGATGGAGCAGGATGTACATGTACCGCGCCGACTGAAGAAAATACACCCGAATGGTATGAGTTTTATGGCTATGGAAATCCTGAAGGATATCTTTACAATGAGTTATATGCGGAGCTTCGGGATTCCTCAAAACCTGAAACATATAACAAAGATCCGCTCACCAAAGAGGCTGTCGATGGCTCGCGCTGGGGCGTAGATGACGGATGGGGATATGCTACAGGAGAAATAGCATCGTCAGGTGTTCCGATTAGAAAAGCATTTGTTGCTTTTTATAACTTTTCTATATGGTCGGCGGGAAGTCCCGTGCAATACATCGGTAAAGCATTGAAAGCTTTGAAAGAAGCATATCTTTATACCGGAGAGGAAAAATACGGAATAGCCGGCGCAATAATTACCGATAGAATCGCAGACGTTTATCCAACGTATTCATGGGAACCGTATCTTGAATTCCAGCATTCACATGGCGGTATGTATAACGGAAAAATTGATGGTAGCATCTGGGGGAGAAACCATGGAATATGGTTTGCTGAAGCATATGATGCTTTTTGGCCGATAATGGGACATCCGAAAGTTATCGAATATCTTTCCAAAAAGGCAACGGAGTATGGGCTTGAAAACGAAAAGCTTTCTGCAGAAATGATACGTAAAAACTGCGATGACGGCATATGTCGAGAGGTTTTCAAAGCTATAAAAAATTCACAAATAAATGCTAACTTCGGTGCGCATCACCAAACGCTTGCAACTGCAGCCATTGCGCTCGATTCAAAGCCCGAAACGGAAGAAATGATAGCGTGGTTGCTTGCTCCAAGTGTGATAACCAAGGAAACAGTATATAAATACGGTAAGACATTTAATATGTATGTAGGAAATTCGGGCGGCGAAATGATAGCGACAATTTTGCGCGAAGTTGACCGCGATGGTTTTGGCGCAGAAGTAGGCGTAACCTATAATCAGGGGTGGTTCACAAATATTCTGAAGTCGATTGAACTTTTTTATAACTATGACCCGAATTCTATCTTGAATCTTTACAACAATCCGAAATTCCGCAAGATGTTCTATGCAATATATAAAATGACAATGGCGGGAGATTATTCACTGCAGGTCGGAGACCATTACAGCACGGCGGATACAACAAACGACACGGATAGAGCTGCCATGCTTACCGGATATCTGAGGCTGAATGATCCTCTTCTTGCCCGTATGTATCATTCGCTTATTCAAACCCATTCAAATCCTTCGATTTTCAAAAGTATTTTTGAAGCAAGAAACGGAACAATTGATGAAGAGATAGAGGACATTGTTGACGAATACGGGGAAATTGAGCTTTCAAGCGAAAATCTCGCAGGCTTCGGGCTTGCCGTGCTTCGTGACGGTGAAAAGATAATGGGTTCAAATGCGAAGAACTTAAAACGTGACACATGGTTGTGGTATGGAAAAAGCGATACAGCTCACGGGCATCTTGATGTTTTGCAGATGGGTATCGATGCTTATGGATTCAACTTTACTCCGGATCTTGGATATCCTTCGGCAACCGGAAATGACCCGAACAGAGTGCAGTGGGTAATGAACACACTTTCCCATAACACTGTCGTTGTGGATGGAAAAAGGCAAAATGCAATAGATATAGGAAACCCGATTCACTTTGACGATGCAGGTAAAGTCAAGATTGTTGATGTTGAGGCTCCGGATGTCTATGATGCAACCGATATTTACAGAAGAACCCTTGTGTCGGTGCAGGCATCAAATGAGGTTGATTATACGGTTGACTTCTTCCGCGTCCGCGGCGGTAATGAGCATATTTACAGCTTCCACACACAGTCGTTTAATGGCGTAACAACGGACGGCTTGAATATGGAACCGCAGAACGGCGGAACATATGCCGGTGAAAACACAGACTACGGAAACGACCCATATACTCAGAATTCGTCTTCTTACGAAACTGCTTATCCGATTGGATATACCTGGCTTCGTAATGTACAACGAGATAATGAACCACAAGACGGAACATTCTCTGTAAACTTCAAGCAGACTGATTTTAACAAACAGGTTTCTGATTCAAAGGGGTTAAATCTTAAGTGGACAGCACTTAATGACTGGACTCCGTCAAGTGTAGGTATTGCAACTGCTGAACCGCCGAAACTTGCTCAGAACAAGAATATCCCTGAGCTTGACTATATGCTCGTTCACAGAAAGAGTGAGAATAGACTCGATACTCTCTTTACCTCGGTTATTCAGCCGTATAATGGCGAGGAGTATATTGAAAGTATGAACAGCGTTGCGCTTTCTATAGCCGATGGTGAAGAAATAGATGATGATACCGCAAAGGCAGTAAAGGTAAAGCTTAAAAACGGCAGATGTGATTATATCGTTTATGCAACGAACAACGGCGTTACATATACGCTCACGGATGGAAACGTAAGCTTTAACTTCCGCGGATTTGTTGGTGTTTATTCTGTCAATGAAAATGGTGTAAACATTTACTCTTATGTGAATGACGGAGATATCATTGGTGATATAGACACAGTTGCAAGTGTTTCTGGCAAGGTGGTCGACTTTGAAAAAGAGATTTCGCTTGAAAACTATATTGCCGTTGAACTTGATCGTGAGGTTGATGCTTCATCTCTCGCCGGAAGATATATCTATGTTGATAATTCAGGCAAAAGCAACGGTGCATACAGAATTGAAAGCGCAGAAGTTAGCGGAAAGAATGCTGTATTAGATATCGGCGATGTTACTTTGATAAACGAATACCGGGATTCAAGCAATGCTGAACTTGGATATATTTACAATATAGCAGAGAATAACAAATTTGTCATTCCGTTGTCGACAACAGAAGATGCTGCTCCGATATTGGATGATGTCGATGAAAATCTGACAACAAGTGCAGGATCTTCAATCAGTATCACAATGAATGCAACAAGCCCGGCAGAGGAGAGTATAACCTATGTCGGAACGCATATTCCGCGTGGTGCAACGCTTGACAGCGCAAGCGGCAAAGTTACATGGAAGCCAACTGCAAGCCAGGTAGGTACGCATACATTCGTTATAACGGCGCGAGATGCTTCCGGACGCGAAAATAACACAAGCTTTGAGATAACTGTCTACGGATCGACAACAGGCAGCGGTTCGTCAACCGATAATTCCGGCACCTCCGGTGAGGGAACATCCTCCGGCGGTGGTGGAGGTGGCGGAGCCGCACCGACCGATGAGCCGGAAGCTGATACAAGCGGTGGAAGCGGAGAAAATGAAGGAAACACTGATAACACGGGCACGGAAAATAACTCTCTCCGCTTCACCGATCTTGTCAACCACCCCTGGGCGGAGGACGCGATAAACGAACTTGCAGCAGACGGAATAATCAAGGGAACATCTGCAAGCACGTTCTCACCTGCAAATAACATAACACGCGCAGATTTTGCTCTGTTGCTTGTTCGTGCGTTCAAGCTTACAAGTGACAATGCGGAGAATTTTGCAGACGTTACAGCATCTGATTACTTCGCACCGGAGCTTGCGATAGCGCGTAACAATGGAATTATATCAGGCGTTGGTGATAACAAATTCGCACCGCGTAACACCATCACCCGTCAGGATATGATGGTCATAGTTCACAGAGCATTGCAGAAACAGGGTGTAGGCTTCGACATTTATGACGAACCGAAATATGAGGATTTCGACGCTGTTGCGGAATACGCAAAAGAAGCGGTATCTACGCTCATTGGTGCGGGACTCGTTAATGGTAAGAGCGGGAAAATAGCTCCGGCTGATTACACAACCCGTGCAGAAGTGGCAGTGCTTATCAAAAGAATACTTGATTATGTAAAGTAAGCAAACTTACACAAATGGCTGTTGCGATATTTTGCAACAGCCATTTGTGAAGAAAGGAGAAAACCACAATGAAAATAGTTTTTGCGGCAGATATGGCTGCGACTGCAGCTAATGAAGATTTATTCATAAACGGCGATGTTGAAAAGATAACCGACAAGCCAATACTTGAATACCTTGCAAAGTTTGATTTCCGCGTTATGAATATAGAAATGGCGCTTACGGAAACAAACGATCCGATTGTAAAATGCGGACCTAACATTAAAGCTTCGAAGAAAGCGATAAATGCAATAAATAAATTTAATCCGTCCCTTGCTCTTTTATCCAACAATCATGTTCTTGATTTCGGCGAAGCCGGACTTCGCGATACGGTTGAGGTTCTTTCCAAAAACAGTATTCCGTATATCGGAGCGGGCGAGAACCTTGCCGATTCCCGCGTTCCGTATATCCTGGAACAGGATGGAAAGAAGGTAGGAATATACAACTGCGGAGAGCACGAATTCACCATAGCGGGTGAAAACTCGTGGGGTGCAAATCCGTATGAGCCGCTTGTCACATTTGATGACATAGCAGAGCTTAAGGCAAAGTGTGATTACGTTGTTGTAATATACCACGGCGGTAAGGAGCATTACAGATATCCGTCTCCTGAAGTTCAGAAAAGATGCAGAAAAATGATAGATAAAGGTGCGGATGCGGTTATTTGCCAGCATAGCCACTGCGTAGGATGCTTTGAGGATTATAACGGCGGCAAGATAATTTATGGTCAGGGTAATTTTGTGTTCGTGGAAAATATAAACGAAGAAGCGTGGCACACGTCTCTTATTGTAGGTGTGACGGTGGAAGACGGACTTAAGTTTGAGTATTTCCCGATATGTATGAGTGAAGTCGGGGCAAGGACCGCGACCGAAGCTGAAGCAAAAGAGATTCTTGATAACTTCTATAAGAGAAGTGAAGAGATTAAGACACCGGGATTTATTCAGAAAAGTTATTCCGATTTTGCCGCCAAGATGATAGGCGGATATCTTAAGAAGATGCAGAGCGTTTTTGATACAAACGGCGAATATAATATGGAAATGATAACCGCCATGTTTAACTACTTCACTTGCGAAGCTCACGTTGAAGTTGTGGCACAGGGACTTTATGACATTTTCAAGGATGAAAAACCGTACTGGAATTATCAAGATGGCGAAATCGCGTTTAAGTTGTAGAAAGGATATTGTTAGAAATGGATATCAGCAATTTTTTACCGAAAGAAAACGAATTGCCGTTGGATACACTCATTGACGGCGGTGGGCTTACAAAGATTTTCAGAACCATTGCGTGTATAGGTGACAGCCTTTCGTCGGGAGAGTTTGAGTCGTATAATGAAGATTACGGTAGCGGTTACTATGATTTTTACGATTACTCCTGGGGGCAGTATATGGCACGGGAAGCAGATACTACCGTATATAACTTTTCTCGCGGCGGGATGACCGCAAAGGAATACATGGAATCATTCGCTAAATATAGCGGGTTTTGGAAAGAGGATAAGTTATGTCAGGCATATATAATCGCCTTAGGTGTGAATGATCTTATCGGGCAGAAACAGCAATTGGGAAAAGTATCAGATGCCGATGAGAGAGAATGCGATACCTTTGCCTCACACTATGGAAAGATGATAAAACGAATAAAGATGATACAACCTGAGGCAAAGGTTTTTCTTATGACTATGCCAAGGGATGAGAATGCGGAGAACAACAAAATCAAGGAAGGTCACGCAAAGCTTCTTTATGATTTTGCAGAGAAATTTAAAAATACATATGTTCTTGATTTGTATAAATATGCTTGCTGCTACGACAAAGAATTCCGGAAAAGATTTTTCCTTGGCGGACATATGAATGCACAGGGCTATATTCTGACAGCGAAAATGGTTATGTCATATATTGATTATATAATACGCCACAATTATGAGGACTTTGTTCAAGTGCCTTTTATTGGTAAACCATATCATAATGCAAATTACAAAAGATAGACAGCAGAGGAACTTTCAATGAACTTTAGAGATATTCCGGTAACATCCCAGCCGGTATACACGTGGCTGTGGAACAGTAAGGTTACAAAAAATGGAATAAAACAGCAGATCGATGAGATGTACGATAATGGTATCCGCGCATTTTATGTTCTCGGAGAACCGGAAAATTTTCGACCGGGGCTGAGAAATACGCATCTTTCTCCGGAATATCTGTCGGAAGAATATCTCACCCTTGTGCGTTATGCGTATGAATGTGCCAAAGAAAAAGGTATGTATACATGGCTGTACAACGAGGGTGGATTTCCATCGGGTATGGCGTGCGGGAAAATTCGCGGGAAAAAGCCGCATCTTGCTATGAAAGAACTGGTGAAAGCGGAGTCCGGAGAATACACCGCAGAGGATACGTGTGGTCCGATGGACAGGATGCGTACAGATATAGCAAAGCGTGAGACAACAGACGACTTTATAAATATGACTCATGAATGCTACAAGCGCATGTATGGTGATGCGCTTGGCAGTGATGTTACTCTTATGTTTGATGATGAAGCGTATATGGGAAGCTGGACTGACGGATTGGATGCACTGTTTGAGGAAAAATATGGTTATGATATTACAGCGTATCTTCCGTATATAAGCGGCGAAAAGATGCCGGGAACGGAAAAGGAAAGTCGTGCGGTAAGTGATTATACAATGTTTTGTGGAGAACTGGTGCGGGAAAACTATTTTATTCCGATGAAAAAATGGCTGAATTCGCACAATATGCTCTCTACGGGGCACCTTGATCTGGATAATCAGACGGACGGAGGGCGTGTGCGTCGCT
>JAFSIZ010000005.1 GCA_017439555.1 Oscillospiraceae bacterium
AGACGACATCCGGAAGTTCCTCTGTCATAATACAGAGAGCTGGTAGTGTTTGCAGGATCAAAACTCCAGTTTTCGCCGACCGTATTTGAGGTCAGATAATATCTTCCCTCACCATCCGTATGGGTTGTCTCCTTCTTATATGTTCCGTAGTCAATCGTGAACGCTTCGCCTTCTGCGGCAAATACGCCGACGGACATAATTCCGAGCAGCATTGAAACCGCGAGAAGCAAAGATATTATTCTTTTCATTCAAATTTCCTCCTTGATTTGCTTATTTGACTTTGCTGTAAGCCGCGTCATATATTGCAAGAAGCTCGTCTATCGGAAGTACTTCGAGTTCTTTCTGGAAGCTATCCCATTCAGAAAGAGGACGCTGACCAATGATGAACTTTTGGATGTTCTCCTCGACGACTGTGCGGATTGATGTTTCGTAATCCGCAACAAGCGCACTGTCCTCAGCAGAGAATTCAAGATAAAGTGTCGGGTCAAGATTCGGATATGTATGCTCGAGCATAAAGTCAGTTGTCGCTGCCTGCTCTTCCGAAATTGCCTCGTTTATCATTGTCGGGTCAACCCGGAGATATGTTCCATGGGATTTGAAGCCATAGAGAGAATTTACGGTTTCACCCTCGCCGAGAATAAATTTCTTTTTGCCATCGATTATCTCATAGGTTTCGCCTTTACGCCCCCAACTTATTGTCTCTACACCTTCATCGGAATAGAACCAGTTGACATATCTGAGCGCATTTGCGATGCTTGCCGCATCCCCTGTATTGGGAATCGAGAATCCTGTCGGGTCGTGATTATATTTGTTTACCATCGCAATTCCGCTTTCATTTCCCGAAACGGGGGGCTTCATTACCGAAATTGTAAATTCCGGATTCTGAGCTCTGGCAATGCTGTTGAAGAAATCAATTCTCGTCTGGTACTCAGGCATTATAAATCCGCGGTCAGTCGAAACGAGTTCTTCCCAAGTGGATGCGTTGATTGTGAAGAAATCTGCAGGTGAGAGTTTTTCATCAACCATCTTCTTCAAAAACTCAACGATTGAAAACATCACTTCATCTTCACGCGCACCATAGCTCCACTTTTCGTTCTCGAAATCATAATATACATTATAATGGAAATTCGGTTTCCACGATGAGCCCATTACATTGATATTTGTAAGACCTGAGCGAAGCGAGAACGGATAGGATGTCGGATAAAGCTCCTTGAGCTTTTTGGAAACCTCATAGAGCTCATCCATAGTTCCGGGAGTCTCGAGCCCATGTTTTTCAAAAATGTCCTTACGATAGAGCCAGCCGCGAAGGTTCGTGCAGCGCTCCATACCATAGATCGGAGCAAAATAGACCTTTCCGTCAGCAGATTTGCGGATATTTTTCATCCACTGATCTTCTTCCGGAAGTCCGCTCCAGAAAGAATTGTAATCCGGAAGAAACTCAGGATGATCATCGAGAGAAACAAATGCCCCCTGAGCACAATAATCCGGGAATCCGACCGGTTTCGATCCCGTTCCGAGGACATCCGGGAACGTGTCAGGTGCTGCCATTATAAGCGGAAACTTCGTCGCAAAGTCGGTTGCCGGAATTGCATTTACGTTAACTGTTCCGCCGATTGCATCCTTTATGTATTCCCACACCTTCCAATCCTCGCGGTATGGCCACGAGGCGTGGCTTGTAATCGTGACATCAAGCACTGCATCATCAGGAATCTGCTTCCCTTCCGGTATATCATATGATACCTCACTTGACGTTACGTTTCCTCCCCCGCACGCGGCAAGCACAAGCAGCATTACCGATGCGAGACACAACGCAATAATTCTTTTCATACGAGTTCCTCCTTGATTCGCATTTTTCTTTGCCGAGATATACTGCGGCCGATTGTAATTTTATTATAGCACTCGTTTTCAGGGGGTGTAAACACAGAAATTTGTACAAAAAGGAACTTTGCGTTGATTTTTTAATTTTTTTTGATATAATGGATTTGTGAGGTGATTTTAATGAGCGATTTTTTAAAAACCCCAAATATTCCCATCCCATGCATCAGTGACTATGATTCATTTATATATACCTATAAGGTCAGCCTTAGGCGCGCTATGTCAGCTTTCATCGATGACCTACACTACCACGAGCATATCGCAATATGGTATAACACGTCAGGCGAATATGATATGTATTTCAACGGTGAAACTGTTCACTGCTCCGCCGGAACACTTCTCTTCATGCCTCCATTTGCCATCCATGCAATGGACACGAGAAATGTTGATATGGCTTCGACTCAGATAATATCAATGTCCCTTCCTCGCGATGCGCTTTATGGCAGAATCACACCTGTATATCCCCTATCATATAACAGTGCCGTCTGCGGCAGGGAGAGCATTCCTCTCTGTATAAAATTCCGCGATGACGAAAAAGCAAGAATGGACGAGCTTTTCAACACATCACTCTTTGAATACAGAAAAAAGAGCGATATGCACCGCACGAGGATTTTTGACAATATTGATGAAATAATCAAGCTCATAAAAAAACATTCAATCAGAACATATACTCCGGCAGCTTTTGAAGCGGCAAAGAGACGCTCTGATATCATTGGAAAGGCAGTCAAAGAAATAATTTTAAATTATACAGCCCCTCCTTCAATCGAGCAGGCAGCGATGACGGCCGGGATGACTCCGCGCGGCTTCACAAAGCTTTTTAAGAGCATTACAAATCTTACATATCACGATTTTGCAACTGCATTTCGCGCAACAGAGGCAATAAAGCTTCTTAAATATACCACAAAAAGCATAGCCGAAATCGGAGACGAATGCGGCTATGCAGACAATTCACATTTCACAAGAACATTTATAAAGCTATTCAATTCGCCGCCCCAAAGATTGCGCCGCGAAATGATTGAAGTAGCAAAGGAAAAAGAAGCGGATAAAAAGCACACTGATGATCTTCATAGCTGGGAAAGCACGCTGGACAAAGAAACGATACGAGAACATTTTCTTACCTCGCTCGGACGTGAATATGTATGATATTTTAAAAACACGCACAGAGGCACCGGCCTCTGCGCGTGTTTTTATGTCTGTTATTGTTTTATGAAACAACTTAAATTATTATACAGATAAGACCTGAACAGGTTTCGTTTGTGATTCGCTCAACAGCTTCTTTAAGCTTCATTCTTGCATCCTGCGGCATTTTTGAAAGCTTGTTGTGCAAGCCCTCATTCACAAGGTCATAAATGGATTTTCCGAAAATGTTCGATTCCCATATCTTTTCAGGTGCATTTTCAAATTCACGGAGCATACAAACGACAAGCTCTTCGGATTGTTTTTCGCTTCCGACAATAGGCGCAACCTCTGTCGTTATATCAGCGCGCATCATATGTATGGACGGAGCGCTGGCTCTCAGCCGCACTCCATATTGTCCGCCCTGCTTCACGATCTCAGGCTCCTCAAGCGTAAGCTCTCCTGTTTCCGGCATAACTATTCCATAGCCTGTTTCTCTCACCTCGGCAAGCGCGGCTGAAACACGTTTGTATTCCTTATTTACCGTTGATAATTCCGAAAGCAGCGGAAGAAGGTCCCCATCATCCTTTATCTCAAATCCGCTTTGCTCACTCAGGATTTCATAGAAGAATGTATTTGGAAGCTCTGCTTTTACCGAGGCTTTTCCGACACCTAAATCTATGGTGTTGACATACACATCGGTTATAAGCCGACATTCTCTGAGCGCCTCTGCACATTCATCAACATCTTTTATTTTCTGCATCCTGCCTGCGCCTGCAAAGACGCTTGAATACAGCTCTTGTTTTATCGAGTGCCCATATGGCAATGCATCGACCCATTTAGGGAGATGAACGTCAAGCTGTGTTATCGGGAATTCATATAATATTCCCTTAATAACGCTACGTATCTCCGGCTCATCGACTGTCAAACAATTTATCGCAATGCAGGTTACATTATATTTATCGGACAATTCATTGCATATCCGCTGTGTTTCTTCACTGTCAGGATGCACAGAATTAACAAGAACAATAAACGGCTTACCTATTTCCGCAAGCTCTTCAACGACACGCTCCTCTGCCCGGATATAGCTTTCACGAGGTATCTCGCCGATGCTGCCATCCGTTGTGATCACAAGGCCTATGGTTGAATGATCTGAAATGACTTTTCCTGTGCCGATCTCCGCAGCTTCTGACATCGGTATCTCGTGATCTGCCCAAGGCGTCATAACCATCCTCGGCTCATCGCCTTCGGTTACACCTATAGCTCCATCAACCATATATCCTACGCAATCTATCATCCGCACATTGAACTCCCCTGCTCCGTCAAGCGTGACGCGAACAGCCTCTTCCGGTACAAATTTTGGTTCTGCTGTCATTATCGTGCGACCGGATGCACTTTGAGGCAGCTCATCGCGTGCACGTTCTTTGCTGTAGATATTATCAATGTTCGGAATTACAAGAGTCTCCATAAAACGCTTTATAAATGTTGATTTTCCTGTGCGGACAGGCCCCACAACTCCTATGTAGATATCTCCTTTGGTTCTTCGCGATATATCCTGATATATATTGTCCATAAAACATTCCTCCCTATACCTTTCATTCTGCTGTAATAAATATATGGCAGAAATGTTTTTAATATGCAAAAAGAGACCTGAAAATCAGGTCTCTTTTAATGCATCGCAAATTAATATTGTGTTTTGAAATCAATCTGTGTCTTTGCGCGTGCTGCTTCGTATACGCCGAGAATGAGTTCAACTGTTGCCGCGCCGTCTTCCGCACCGTTTGCAACCGGAAGATCGTTGTTAATTGCATTGACGATGTCATTGAACTGCTTTGCATGGCCGCGGCAATCGATTGCGTTCGGGTCGCTTGCACCGAATCCGCCTGTACGCTTTTCAAAATCAGGCTTTTCAATGCCTTCAACGTCCCACTTCTCAATCTGGTCCTCAATCATAACTATGCTGCCCTTTGTGCCGCAAAGCTCAATGCGACGAGCATAGCCCGGATAAACAGAAGTTGTTCCTTCGATAACACCAACCATACCGCTTTCATACTCCATGATAGCAACAGCTGTGTCTTCAACCTCGATATTATGTGCAAGAGTGTTGCAGAAAGCGCTTATTTTTACAGGCGAGCCTACAAAATAGCGAAGAAGATCGATGCCGTGAATACCCTGATTCATAAGAGCACCGCCGCCATCATGCTTCCATGTTCCGCGCCAATCTGATGCATCGTAGTATTCATCTGTGCGCCAATACTTCATATGAACACCAACGCTTGTGAGCTTGCCAAGGTGACCTTCATCAAGAATCTTCTTGACAGCCCTTACGGAATCTGCAAAGCGGAGCTGGCAGATAACTTCACACTTTCTGTTATACTTCTTTGCTGTGTCTACGACAGCCTTGCAATCTTCATTTGTGAGAGCAAGAGGCTTTTCGCAGACAACGTGTTTTCCTGCTGTCATAGCTTTGATTGCAATTTCAGCATGTGAGCCGCTCGGTGTGCAGATTGTTACAACATCAATTTCAGGATCTGCAAGAAGAGCTTCAAGAGTTTCATAATACTTAATGCCATACTTCTCACAAAATGCTTTTGCCTGCTCCGGGATAGCGCCATATGCACCTGCCGCCTGAGCTCCTTCGACATAGTCCATCGCAGCCATATGATGTGCCGCAATCATGCCGGTTCCGATAAGCGCGAAATTCAACTTTCTCATAATTCATTCACCCTTTTATTACAGCGGACCAAAACCAACCGTAATCCTTTCTTGATTGTCAAACCAGAGAAGCTCATTCACCACATAACGCTTCCCGTGATTTTTCCGAAATAACCGCCTCGCCATAACTCAAACAGGCAACTATTTCCGTCATTATAAATATAATTATAATGATATTCGAAAAAAAAACAATGCACCATATTGATTTATATCAGGACAATATTGCTCTTTCAAACCTTTCCAAAGTCTTTTTTTGCAATTATTCACACAAGTTGCAGATATTAAAAAATGAAACCGGAGATGTTCCGGTTTCATTTTTTATGTTATTTTGTCAAGCCGAGCATCTTTTCTGCATTCTTATACATAATCTTCTCGTAATTTTCCCGGCTGACTCCGCCTTCCTTGACGAGATTTTCAAGAAATGCAATAAAATCATACTGGAAGGTCTGCTCCGGATTGCAAACATCTGCACCGTAATATACTCTATCAGCAAATTCGGTAAGGAACTTTGCAGCATATTCGGGATCACGCATCATTGCATTCGAGCCGCTTCCTGCTGAAATATCAGCATACAGATTACCATACTCGCGCATAAGTTTCGGAAGTCTTCCCTCATTGATTTTTCCTGTCGGATAGCCGTTTCTCTTTTCCTGAACAATTTCGCTTGATATCTCGCTCCAGAACGCCGCCGAATGTCCGATAATCTTTAAATCCGGATATTTTTTAAGCATTTTCTCTATTCTCGGAAGTCCGAGTTCATCAACGATTCCATATGTGTTTCCGTGCTGTGGAGCTATATGAATAAGCACCGGCATATCGAGATCAACGCAAGCTCTGAAAAGATTCTGCATCATCGGATCATCTGCGTAAAGAGATGCCGTAAGCTCACCAAGTCCTTTCGCTCCCTTTTCTTTATACTGCCCGATAAGATGATGAAGGTCTGACTTGTCGTTATATGATCCCTGACGCGGATCAACGTTGCAGAACCATGTGAATCTGTCAGGATGCTGGCTGACAACATACTGTGTTTCCTCGTTGCTCATACAGGACCAACGTGCCTCAGGTGAGATGAGCGGAAGCAAAACGCCAAAATCAACGCCCGCTTTATCGTGAATAGCTATCTGCTCTTCTGCAGACAAAAAGTTCGCCCCATTAGGTCTCGTTGTCGAAAACTCGGGAAATGCGATTACATGGCAGTGAATATCAATTTTTCTCATAAATCCTTACCTCTTTTATTCATTTATTTCAAGAAGCTTTGCAGCATTCTTTCGTACTATTTTTTCATAGGTTTCCTCAGTTATCATTTTATCTGTCACAAGCCCTGTGAGGAATTCATCAAATCTATACTGGAAGGTCTGGGTAACGGCACAGACGTCTGTTCCGTAATAAATTCTGTCAGAAAACTCAGTGAGGAACTTTGCTGCATATTCGGGATCGCGCATCATTGCCCTTGATCCGCTTCCGGCAGATAAATCGCAATAGAGGTTGCCATATTCTCTCATAAGCTGTGCAATGCGGCCTTCTTTAACCTTACCTTCAGGATATCCGCCTCTTGTCTCATCGGTATTATCAGAGGATATTTCGCTCCAGAAACACGCCGAATGACCTATGATTCGAAGATCAGGATATTTCCTGAGCATTTTTTCAATTCTTGGAAGGCCGAGGTCATCTGCTATACCATATCCGCGCCCCTGTCCTTCTGATATATGAACAAGCACCGGCATATCACACTGGGCACAATGGTAAAACATATTATCCATTTTGGGGTCATCGGCATAAATGTTTGCTGTGAGCTCGCCCACCCCCTTTGCGCCAAGTTCTTTATAAAACATAAGAACTCTTGTGAAATCAGTTGTCGTGCTGTTCGTCCCCATTCTCGGATCAATGTTGCAAAACCACGAAAATCTGCCCGGATTCTGATCACAAAGCACCTTTGCAACTGAGTTGGTACCGTTTTTCCATATTCCTTCAGGAGAAACAATCGGAAGAATTACTCCCAGTTCAACATTAAGCTTATCGTGAACGGAAATCTGTTCTTCCGCACTCATGGTCTTTGTTCCGTTAAGCCTTGGAAGATCATATTCCGGAAACAATGACACATGACAATGAATATCAATCTTTTTCATATTTTCTCAATTCAGGCCAAGAAGCTTTTCAGCATTCTTGCGAATAATTTTTTCATAAACTTCGCGTGTGATCATACCAGTTTCGACCATATTTGTAAAGAACTTATCAAAAGCATACATATTGGTCTGCGTTGGGATACATACATCCGCACCGTAATATATTCTATCCTGGAACTCAGTCAGGAATTTCGCAGCATATTCAGGATCGCGCATAAGTGCGTTTTCACCGCTACCTGCGGAGATATCACAATAAAGATTGCCATATTCGCGAAGAAGCTTCGGAAGTCTTCCTTCTTTTACCTTTCCCTTCGGATATCCGTTGCGCTCTTCCTGCTTTACGCCTTCCGAAATCTCGCACCAGAATGCGGCTGAATGGCCAATCAGCTTCATATCAGGATGCTTTTTGAGCATCTTCTCTATTCTCGGAAGACCGAGCTCATCGACGATACCGTAATCACCACCATGCTGTGGTGCTATATGAATAAGCACAGGCATTTCGAGGCGTTCACAAGCAGAGAATAAATTATCCATCATCGGATCGTCTGCATAAAGAGGTGTTGTAAGCTCACCGAGGCCCTTTGCGCCAAGTGATTTATAATGCCCGACGATATATTCAAGATCACTGTCAGGACTATAATTACCCTGACGCGGATCAACATTACAGAACCATGTGTATCTGTCAGGTCTTTGATCGACGATGTATTTTACCTCTTCATTGCTCATCATCATCCACTGACAATCCGGTGCAATAATCGGAAGAATAACACCGAGATCGACATTCAGATTGTCATGAATCTTAAGCTGATCCTCAAGCCCAAGAAACGTGTGTTTTGCCCATTTGCGCGGACAAGCCGTCTGCGGAAACGCAGTTATATGTGTGTGAATATCAATTTTTTTCATTTTAAACCTCCACAGTTTATTCTATACCAAGAAGCTTCGCCGCATTTTTTCTGATTATCTTCTCATAATTTTCACGGCTGAGCATCTTGTCATCGACAAGTTTTATAAGGAATACATCAAATTCATATTGGAAAGTGTTATGAACCGAGCAGACATCTGTGCCGTAATAGATTCTGTCGGCAAATTCAGTCAGGAATTTTGCTGCATATTCGGGATCGCGCATCATTGCATTTGAGCCGCTGCCTGCAGACAAATCGGCATAGAGGTTGCCATATTCTCTCATAAGCTTCGGCATTCTTCCTTCTTTTACTTTCCCTGTCGGATAGTCATTGCGCATATTCTGAGTGAGATCGTCTGAAATTTCACCCCAGAAAGCCGCAGAATGGCCGATCAGCTTCATATCAGGATGTTTTTTCAGCATCTTTTCAAATCTCGGAAGCCCAAGATCGTCAACAATACCATATGTATCACCGTGTTGAGGTGCTATATGAATAAGCACAGGCATATCGCACTGAGCACAATGATAGAACAAATTGTCCATCATCGGATCATCTGCATAAAGCGGCGTTGTTATTTCACCGACGCCTTTAGCTCCAAGCGACTTGAAATGATTTATAAAAAAGCTGAGATCTGTTTTACTGCTATATTCGCCCATTCTCGGATCAATATTACAGAACCACATAAACCTGTCAGGGTTTGCATCTACAATTGACTTATAGCTTTCGTTCGTATTCAAAAGCCACTGTGATTCATAGGAAACACAGGGAAGCAAAACGCCTATTTCAGTGTTCAGCTTGTCAAGAACACTTAACTGCTCTTCAACGCTCAATATCTGCTGTCCCCGAAGGCTCGTCGGGGCATATTGCGGATATTGAATAACATGACAATGCAAATCTATCTTTTTCATAACATCCAACTCCTCATTATTTTACAGGTAGATTATACCACAAAAAAAACAAAAAGCAATGCCCGCATTGCTTTTTGTTTTCGTCATTTTGTGTTTTTTGCACGAACGGTTTTCGGAGAAACCCCACGTGATTTTTTATAGCATCTACTGAAGTAGCTTTCATCATCAAAGCCTGCAATATGTGCAATTTCCGATATACTCGTATCCGAATTTCCGAGAAGCACATCTGCAATACTGAGCTTGTATTCAGTCAGATATTGTATCGCGGTCATTCCTGTTGCCCTTTTGAATATGCGACAGAAATGATACTTACTCATTTTACAAAAATTCGCAAGCTCATCAACTGTGATTTCCTGATCATAGCACGTGCGGATGTGCTCGATAGCCGGCTCTATCGAATCATAAAAGCGGATGTTGTCATTCATATATTCTTCAGATACAACATCCTTTACCTCTGAGCGAAGGAGCAGCGCGAAAAGCTCAAGCACGAGTCCTCTCACAACAAGCTCATAGGATGAGTCTTTTTCAGTGAGCTCTTCGATTATGTTCAGCACAACCTGCTTTATACGGCTGTTTCCGCGGATAAGGTTATTGAACCTTATTCTGCGCCCAAGGAGCAAATGTTTCATATCAAAGTTATCAAGATTTTTGCTCGAAAACAGATCCATGCCTATCATAAGCAGATTATACTTCCCCGAATTTTCCCCTACGTCAAGCGTCGAATGAAACTCATACGGGTTTATAAGTATTATATCATCAGGCTGGGTAACAATCGGTTCTGTATCGACAAGAACCGTTGAGCTTCCCTCTGTAAAGTATTTAATCTCAATTTCCTCGTGCCAGGTTCTTGATACCATAGCCAGGTCATCCGGATTGAAGCGTTTTCCCCGATAATGTGCTATCTGAAAATCACTTCTCTCAAAAACCGGCCTGTCATGCATTTTTTTGGTTTCCATTAAAACCACTCTCCCGAAGCAAGGAATTACATTATATCATTTGCAATAATGTCTTCATAGGTTTCACGCTTTACTACCAGCTTGTCCTCTCCATTGTTTACCATAACAACAGGCGGACGCGGAACTCTGTTGTAATTGGATGCCATCGAATAGTTATATGCACCGGTTGTGAGAACTGCCAGCAAATCTCCGGGCTGCGCCTTCGGAAGCGAGATATTCTCTCCAAGAAGATCTCCGCTTTCGCAATTGCGCCCCGCAACCGTAACACATTCAGTCTTTTCCGCCAATGCACGTTCCGGCAAAAGCATTGTGTATTCCGAACCGTACAACGCATATCTTGGATTATCCGTCATTCCACCATCTACGGATATATAAGTACGTATTCCCTTTATTTCCTTTACAGCGCCGACTGCGTAAACCGTTATCCCGGCCTCTGCAACAATCGAGCGTCCGGGTTCTATTGATATGTGCGGAAGCTTGACACCAAACTTCTCTGCTTCGCGTTTGACAGCATCAGTGAAATTTTTGACAGCATCGAAAATACTTTTGGGATCGTCAGCCTCTGTATAGCGCACACCGAAGCCGCCACCAAGATTGAGCTCACAAATCTCATAGGAAAGCTCATTCTTTATTTTTGCCACAAAGGCCATCATAACCTCGGCAGCGTGGGCAAAAGGCTCAATGTCGAAAATTTGGGAACCTATATGGCAATGCACACCGCAAAGCCTGATATTCGGAAGCGAGATTGCCTTTTTGACTATTTCAAAAGCTTCCCCGTTTTCCAATGCAACACCAAACTTTGAATCGATCTGCCCTGTCTTGACAAAATCATGGGTATGGGCATCAATTCCGGGCTTTACGCGAAACGATATATCAGCTACGATATTCTCACGCTTTGCGATTTCGTTGATAAGATTCAGCTCTTCGTCATTATCGACAACAAACTGGCCGATGCCATATTTTATCGCCAATTCAATTTCGGCGGATGTCTTATTGTTTCCGTGAAAATGTATTCTGTCGGCAGGAAATCCGGCTTTTATTGCAGTGTAGAGTTCTCCGCCTGAAACTACATCCGCACCCAGACCTTCTTCTGCAATAATCTTATAGATATACTTTGCAGAAAATGCCTTACTTGCATAAAAAACAGTATGTGAATCTCCATAGCATTGCTTCAGCGCCGAAGTATATGCCCTGCAGGTTCTCCTGATTTTATCTTCATCCATTATATAAAGAGGTGTGCCATATTTTTCCGCAAGTGAAACAACATCTGCACCTCCTATGGTGAGATGTCCGCGGCTATTTACCGAAAGTGAATCTGAAACAAACATTCCCGGACTCCTTTTTCTACTCAAGTGAATTTTGAATTATTCTGACAAGCTCTTCTCTGCCTGTTCCCTTTTCCGCCGAAAAAGGAATGATTATCCCCTTCGGCACATTGAAGGTATCGGCAATGAGATCTATCGCAGGCTCTATCTGGCTTTTTTTGAGCTTGTCATGTTTATTTGCCACAATATAAAACGGCATTCCGGATTGGATAAACCATTCAGCCATAACAATGTCGTCAGCAGTGGGCTTGTGTCTGATATCAACAATAAATATTCCTAAGTTGAATCCGTCATCGCGGTTGAGATATGTCTCAATGAGCTTTGCCCAGCGTTTTTTCTCGCCCATAGATACCTTTGCATAGCCATAACCCGGAAGATCTACAAAAAATGCTTTGTTATCAATCAGGAAATAATTGATGTGTATGGTTTTTCCCGGAGAGGCTCCGACTCTGGCGAAGTTTTTTCTATTGAGAATCTTATTGATGACAGATGATTTACCGACATTTGACTTCCCTGCAAATATAATCTGTGGAAGCTCCGTGTCGATAAATCCATCAGGGCTCGCCGCTGACTTTATGAATTCGGCTATATGCAAATTCAAATTCGGCTTCATTGTCATTGTTTTATCTCCTACTGTCTGATTCCGCGAACCGAGCCTTGCGGCTTTGTTTCGTCAACCACAGGCGTATATGAGGTCTTTTGCTCTTCCTTGTTCGCAGGCTTTATCTGCGATAAATCTATCGCACATCTTATAACGTCATCCGCATGCGAAACCGCACAGAACGAAACCGAAGCGCGAACAGTTTTATCGATTTCCTCGAGATCCTTCAGATTGTCTTCAGGGATTATCACGGTTTTTATGCCGTGACGATATGCAGCCATAGTCTTTTCCTTAAGCCCACCAATCGGAAGCACTCTTCCTCTTATCGAAATCTCTCCCGTCATTGCTATATCCTTTTTGGCAGGAACACCTGTAAGCGCAGAAACAAGCGCAGTTGCAATCGTTATGCCTGCAGACGGACCATCTTTCGGAATGGCACCTTCCGGAAAATGTATGTGAATATCCCGATTCTTATAAAAATCTGCATCTATGCCATATTCCGAAACACGGCTTCTCACATATGTGAGCGCAGCTTTTGCAGATTCATTCATAACCGTGCCGAGATTTCCTGTTATTTCAAGCTTTCCGGAGCCTTCTGTAACATTGACTTCAACCTCGAGCATCTCACCTCCGACAGAAGTCCAGGCAAGTCCGTTTACGACACCTGCTTCACTTCCGTCAGAAAGCTTGTCATCCTTATATTTTTCAACGCCGAGAAAATCAGCCAAATTTCTTTCTGTAATCCTGATTTTAACAGCATTGTCAGCTACAATTCGCTTTGCAACCTTGCGCATCAAAGTTCCGATTTCTCTTTCAAGAGTTCTTACACCTGACTCACGGGTGTAATCGGATATTATTTTGTATATAGCGGCATCGTCTATGCGAAGCATCGCAGAAGTGATACCGTTTTTCTTCATCTGTTTCTTGATGAGATGATTCTTGGCAATATGGAATTTATCCTCTGTTGTATAACTTGTAAGCTCAATAACCTCCATACGGTCGAGAAGCGGCAACGGAATTGTCGATGTTGTATTTGCTGTTGTTATGAACAGAACATCTGATAAATCAAAAGGAATTTCAAGGTAATGGTCACGGAATGCATAATTCTGTTCCGAATCGAGAACCTCAAGCATTGCCGCAGACGGGTCCCCCCTGAAATCACTTGACATTTTATCAATCTCATCAAGTAAAATAAGGGCATTTTTCGATCCTGCATTTTTGATTGCATTCATAATACGCCCAGGCATTGCGCCGATATACGTCTTTCTGTGGCCCCTTATATCCGCCTCATCACGAACACCGCCGAGAGAAAGCCTCGCAAATTTTCTTCCCATCGCTTGCGCAATACTCTTGCCTATGGATGTTTTTCCGACGCCCGGAGGTCCGACAAGACATATAATCTGCCCGTTGCTTTCCGGCGTGAGCTGTTTTACCGCGAGAAACTCAAGAATTCTCTCCTTAACCTTTTCCATTCCATAGTGATCGCGGTCAAGCACACGCTGTGCGTTCTGTAAATTCAGCTTATCCTTTGTATATATGCTCCACGGCAACTCAAGAACTGTATCAAGATATGTTCTTATAACTGTGCTTTCTGGGGAGTTAATCTGCATTTTACGCAGCCTTCCTGCCTCTTTGACGAGCTTTTCGCGCACCTCGTCAGCCAAAGACAGGGCATCAATCTTCTTGATATAGGATTGATACTCGCCTTCAATGTCGTCATCATCGCCGAGTTCTTCGTGAATAGCTTTCATCTGCTCACGCAAAAAATAATCGCGCTGATTTTTATCCATCTGCTCCTGAACTTTTCCTGCAATAGTGCTCTCAACTTTAAAAATCTCAAGTTCACGGGCAAGAAGTTTGCTGACAATCAACAATCTTTTGTATGGATGAAGCTGCTCTAAAACCTGTTGTTTGTCTGTAAATTTTGCAGGGATGCTCTGCGCAATCAAATCCGCAAGATCTCCCATATTATCTGCAGAAATGACATTAAGCATAACATCAGGTGCAAGCTTTGGAGCAAATTCAAGATACTCTGAAAAAAGCTCCTGAGCGGAACGCATCAAAGCTTCACAACGAATTGTATTTTCGCGCACCCCCGGCTCAACGAGTTCTTCAATCTCTGCTTCAATAAACGGCTCTGTGTGGGTTACACTGACTATTTTTGCCCGATAAACACCCTCAACAAGCACTCTTATATTATTTGCAGGAAATCGCAAGACTTGTTTAACCTTGGCAACAGTGCCGATTTCATAGATATCTTCCGCTGTCGGGTTATCTGTGCGAATCTCTTTCTGGGCAACAAGAAAAATATTCTGATTTTTCGCCATCGCATCATCGAGAGATTTCATTGATTTATCACGCCCAACATCAAAATTGAGCATCATATGCGGAAATGCCGTAAGGCCACGAAGCGGAAGAACCGGCATTATGCTTCTTCTCGTTGTATTCTCAGGCATCATAGTTTCTCCTTTACTTTTGCTGGATTTAATTATTTGCGTATAATCACAGGCTCTTTCTTCTCACGGACGCATTCCTCTGTTACCGTAATGCTGACAATATCCGTTTCTGACGGAACATCGTACATAATTTTCTGCATTACTCCTTCAAGAACTGCCCGAAGACCTCTTGCCCCGATTTCTCGCTCAATCGCAAGCTCCGCAACAGCTTCGAGTGCTTTCTCTTCGAAGCTCAGCTCGACTCCATCCATAGCAAGCAGGCTTATATACTGTTTTGTGAGAGCGTTTTTCGGCTTTGTCAGAATATTTATCATCGCCTCTTTATCAAGAGGGGCAAGCGGAGCTATCACAGGCAATCGCCCGACAAGCTCCGGAATTATTCCGAACTTCAAAAGATCATGTGGCTGAATGTCGCGCAAGAGCTCTGCTTTATCTTCCTTTTCTTTCGAGCTCACGCTCGCTCCGAAGCCTATGCCTCTCTGAGTTTTTCTCTTTGATATAACTTTTTCTATTCCGTCAAAAGCACCGCCACATATAAACAATATGTTGCTTGTATCAATCTGGATGAACTCCTGATGAGGATGCTTTCTGCCTCCCTGAGGAGGAACATTGGCTACAGTTCCCTCAAGGATTTTGAGGATCGCCTGCTGCACGCCTTCACCCGAAACATCACGGGTAATTGACATATTTTCGCTTTTTCTCGCTATTTTATCGATTTCATCGATAAATATAATACCGCGCTGCGCCGCTTCAATATCATAATCTGCAGCCTGAATCAGACGCAGCAAAATATTTTCCACGTCTTCGCCGACATATCCGGCTTCCGTCAATGTGGTTGCATCTGCTATCGCAAACGGGACATTGAGCATCTTTGCAAGAGTCTGTGCAAAAAGCGTTTTTCCTGAGCCTGTCGGCCCAATCATCAATATGTTGCTCTTCTGCAACTCGACATCGTTTGGGCCATCGTTCATTATCCTTTTATAATGGTTATAGACAGCAACACTCAGAGCAAGCTTTGCACCTTCTTGCCCTATAATATATTCATTGAGCTTCTCGTGAATTTCACGGGGCTTCAATACTGTTAAAGCCTTCGACTCTTCATTAATCATCTGCTTCTGTGCAGCATTTATTGAATCGAGATATTCTTTGCACGCATCAACACAATTTTCACAAATATAGCCATCAATGCCTGCCAACACCTGCGTTCCGGGCTTCACTGCCTCACCGCAGAAAGAACATATTATCTCTTTACCGTTATCTGACATATCTTACTCCGTTCCAGAAACAAACTAATAAACAAGCTTACTGTCTCTTTGTTATTACTCGGTCAATAAGTCCGTATTTCAGAGCCTCTTCCGCTGTCATAAAATTATCGCGCTCTGTATCCTGTTCGATAACCTCGATCGGCTTTCCTGTAACATCTGAAAGAATGGAATTGAGATGTGATTTGATTCTGATGATTCTGTCAGCATGAATTTTGATATCGGTTGCCTGCCCCTGCATGCCCGAAAGCGGCTGATGAATCATTATTTCGGAATTCGGGAGCGCAAGTCGCTTTCCCGGTGTGCCGGCAGCAAGAAGGAATGCTCCCATCGAAGCCGCCATACCTATGCATATGGTGGAGACGTCACATTTGATATACTGCATTGTGTCATAAATAGCCATACCTGCAGTTATCGATCCGCCCGGAGAATTTATATAGAAATCAATATCCTTGTCCGGGTCCTGCGATTCGAGATATAAGAGCTGAGCAACTATCAAGGATGCAGTTGTATCATTGACCTCTTCCGAAAGCATTATAATTCTGTCATTGAGGAGCCTCGAAAAGATATCGTAGGATCTTTCGCCCCGATTAGTCTGCTCTACTACTACTGGTACCAAACTCATAAGATCACTCTCCTGTTCCTATTTTTTAAAGATAGGCGCGAGGAAATAACTCCTCCCGCCTATCCAATTCATATTATACACAATTTCCGGTAAATTATTCTTCTGTTGCAGCCTTCTTTGCAGCTGTCTTCTTAGCAGCAGGTTTCTTAGCAGCTGCCTTCTTAGCTGTCTTCGGTGCCTCTTCAGCAGACTCTTCCGAAGCAGCCTTCTTTGCAGCTGTCTTCTTAGCGGCAGGCTTCTTAGCAGCTGCCTTCTTAGCTGTCTTCGGCTCTTCGTCAGCAGCTTCTTCTGCTGCAGCCTTCTTGGAAGATGCTCTCTTAGCCTTTACAACTGCGTTCTCGCGGATAAATGCAATAGCCTTGATTGTAAACAAATCGCTCTTCATTGCAGCCGGAGGAATGAATCCGCGGATTCTCTCTTCTTCCATACCATACTGCTCAGCAAGCTTCTTATACTCAGCTTCAACATCATCGTCTGTCGGCTCAAGGCCTTCTGCCTTTGAAACAGCCTCGAGAGTAAGACGTGTCTTGACCTGTTCTTCTGCCTGCTCACGGAAGTTCTTGCGGAAGTCTTCCATTGAAGCCTGCATCATTTCAAGGTACTGCTCAAGAGTGATGCCCTGCATCTGCAGACGCTGTGCAAAATCATTGAGGATCTGATCAAGCTGAGCCTCGATCATAGCATCCGGAATCTCGACCTCTACACCCTTGACAACCTCTTTGATGATAACTTCATCAAATGTGTCGTTAGCTGTCTTCTCGCGGCTTTCACGAAGCTTTGCTTCAATGCTCTTCTTGAGTTCATCAAGAGTTTCAAACTCAGATACATCCTTTGCAAATTCATCATCTGCAACCGGAAGCTCTGTTTCCTTTACTTCGTGAACCTTTACCTTGAATACTGCTTCTTTTCCGGAAAGCTCTTCTGCATGATACTCTTCCGGGAATGTTACGACAACGTCAACATCGTCGCCGGCGCTCTTGCCGACAAGCTGCTCCTCAAAACCGGGGATAAACTGCTTTGAGCCGAGCTTGAGGCTATGGTTCTCGCTCTTGCCGCCTTCAAACGCAACACCGTCAACGAAACCTTCAAAGTCGATGATAACTGTATCGCCGTCTTTTGCAGCGCGCTCTACAGTGATAAGGCGTGCGTTTCTCTCAAGCATAGTCTTGAGCTCTGCCTCAACGTCTTTCTTTGTGACGCTGACAGAGGGCTTTGCAGCCTCGATGCCCTTATATTTGCCAAGCTTGACTTCAGGCTTAACAGTAACAGTTGCCTTTACTGTAAATCCATCGTCGCTCATATCAACAAGCTCAACCTCAGGGTAATCCACAGGCTCATAGCCGCTTTCAGCAACTGCAGCTTCAAAAGCCTCGGGATAAGCGATGTTCATAGCATCCTCAGCGAAAACGCCGGAGCCATACATACGCTCAATCATAGCTCTCGGAGCTTTACCCTTGCGGAAGCCCGGAACTGATATTTTTGATCTGTTTTTGAGGTATGCCTTCTGCATAGCCGCTTCAAACTCAGGCTTCTCTACCTGGATTTCGAGACAGACTTTTCCGTTCTCGAGTTTTTCTGTTGATTTCAACTTCATTTGAGACCATTCCTTTCGAATCGGTTATAACTTCATTATTGTAACAGATTTCCACCGATTTTTCCACATATTTTTTTGAAAATTTTGAAAATTTTCTTTCTTTTGGTGCTTTGTTCCAGTTTCAAATCGCGTTTTATGTTTTTTTTGGTACTTTTAACCTATAACAACAGGTTCAAACGCGAGATAATCCGCCGATATCAAGCGATAATCCACGCCTTTATGCATTCCGACAAAGGCGCTTTTGTGTCCATAGCCATGGAGATGACCATAAAAGCAGCGCTCAACTCCGAATTCGGAAAGCATATCGGTTATCTCATCACACTCATACCCTGCACATACAGGTGGGTAATGAAGGAAACACATAAGCCTTTCCGAACCTGTTTTTTTGCCTTCTTCGAGCGATCTGCGCAGACGACCGATTTCCCGTTCGTATATCTTGCGGCTGTTTCCGTTCTCTTCTTCAAAAAACCAGCCGCGAGTGCCGCATATCGCAAAGCCCTCTGCAGAAAACGCATTGTTATGCAGGATTTCTATCGTATTTATTCCGTTTTCCGAGAAAAAGCGTTTTATCTTTGTGGCTGTTTCCCACCAATAGTCATGATTTCCTTTTGAGATAATCTTTCTGCCCGGCAATTTCTCGATAAACTCAAAATCGAGAAGTGATTCTTTCAGCGACATTCCCCAGGAGATATCGCCCGGAATAACGGTGATATCCTCATCCGTCACCTTCTCGAAGCCGCTTTTCAAACGCTCGATATAGTTCTCCCACATCGGCCCGAACACATCCATCGGCTTATTCACGGAATTTGACAGATGCAAATCGGCTATAGCATAAACTGCCATTTAAACAGTTCCCTCCGTGAATCTGAGCACAACGTCCGGAAGCTCGTCGCGGACTGCTGTGTTGAGGAAGCGCTCCTCTTTTTCAAAGATAGAAGCAAGAGGCGCAGGTATTTTCTGACCTGTTGTTTTTGAAAGAATCTTAAGAAGCTCCTCGCCGCCGGACTCTATGTCTATTCCGAGCGCAGAAAGAACGCTGTCTGCAAACTTGAACGGACTTGCTGTTGAAGCAAGAAGCGTTGCGGCATCATCGCCCGTCTCTGCGACATATTTGTTATATACATTTACACCAACCGCTGTATGTGTGTCTATGAGATAGTTGTGTTCGCTGTAAACATTTGAAATCGTCTTAAGAGTCTCTTCATCGCTGCAGCATCCGCCATAGAAAAGCGCAGATATTTTTTCAAATATCTCACTGCTTACCGTGTATGCACCATCACTCTGCAGCTTTGCCATATATTTTTTCACAGTCTTATCATCATTTCCCGAAAGATTGAAGATAAGACGTTCGAGATTGCTTGATATGAGAATATCCATTGCCGGGGATGTCGTTACATGGAACTCTCTGCACTTATCGTATTTTCCTGTGCGGAAAAAGTCTGTCAGCACGTTATTTGAATTTGATGCACAGATAAATTTCTTTATCGGGATTCCCATTTCCTTTGCATAAAACGCAGCAAGAATGTTTCCGAAATTACCTGTCGGTACACAGACATTTATTTCATCCGACTCGCTTATCGCGCCGCTTTTGAGCATATCAAAATATCCCGATACATAATAGGCAATCTGCGGAACCGCTCTACCCCAGTTGATTGAGTTTGCAGAAGAGAAGATGCATCCGTTGTCAGATGCCTTTGCTCTTATTTCCTCATCCGAGAAAATTGCCTTCATTGCCGACTGCACATCATCGAAATTTCCGACAACGGAAGAAACATAGACATTGTCACCCGACTGTGTCGTCATCTGGCGCTCCTGAATTTTGCTTACTCCGTCCTTCGGATAAAAGACAGCTATCTTTGTTCCCGGTACATCCGCAAAGCCTTCGAGCGCCGCCTTGCCTGTATCGCCCGAGGTCGCAACAAGGATGCTTGCAAGCCTTTTCTCTCCTGTCTTTTTGAGCGATGCGGAAAGAAGATATGGAAGCATCTGAAGCGCCATATCCTTAAAGGCAGAGGTCGGGCCGTGCCAGAGCTCAAGAACTCCGAGCTTATTGTCAAGCATACGAACGGGAGCAATTGCCTCTGTATCGAATTTTTCTGTGTTATAAGCCTTATCTGCAAAAAACTCAAGCTCTTCCGATGAGAAATCGGAAAGGAACTTTCCGAGAATGAATGCCGCTCTCTTTTTATAAGGCGCATTCAGCAAAAAGCTTTTATCCTCATCCGTGAGCTTCGGAATGCTCTCCGGACAGAAAAGCCCACCGTCGCCGCTGAGACCTTTCACGATTGCTTCGGCAGAAGACACCTTAAGCGATACATCTCTCGTACTGAAATAATTCATAAATATTCCTCCGTAGCATCAGAATTCGCTTCCATAGAAAGCGTTTTCTATATGGTTCAAACTGAAATTTTCGGATATTCCATCCGGTGCATATATCTCTATCACATCGAAACGGACAACCTTTTCTGTCGGATTGCGTGATAACCACACTCTCGCCGTTGCCGTTATCTTCTTTTGTTTAGACAGCGTTACAAATTCGCTTGCGCGCCCGAAATCTTCGTTCTTGCGCAACTTCACCTCAACAAAAATTACAAATTTTTTGTTTTCAGCGATAAGATCGATTTCCCCGAAGCGCGACCTGAAATTGACATCAATAAGCTTGAATTTCTTTTTTCTCAAATATTCGGCGGCTGTCGCTTCTCCCCACCTACCAAGCAGCAGCGTGTTCATTTGAGCAAAACACCGCCCTTATATTTTTTAAAAAAGCTCTTCCTGTGAATTTCGGAAATGCCATAAGCTTCGACACATTCATAATGAAGCTTCGTCGGATAGCCCTTATGCTTCTCAAGCATATATTCAGGATACTTCTTACTAAGCTCCAGCATATATCTGTCACGGCTGACCTTCGCAAGAATTGATGCCGCCGCAATGCTTGCAGACAAGCTATCTCCCTTTACAACACTTTCTATATGTATCTCGCTCTCAAATATCTGATTCCCATCGACAAGGATGGTATCAGGCGGAATTACGAGCCCCGAAACTGCGCGTTTCATCGCAAGCAGCGATGCATTCAATATATTTATTTCATCTATCTCCCGCTCTGTCGAAGAAGCAACACTATATGCAAGAGCCTTTTCACATATGATATCAAAGAGCTTGTCTCTCTTCTTTTCGCTGATCTTTTTAGAATCGTTAAGCCCTTCTATCTCTATGTCTGCCGGCAATATAACAGCGGCAGCAAAAACAGGACCTGCCAAAGGTCCGCGCCCAGCTTCATCAACACCGCATACGTGTTTATATCCGCAGCCTCTGTATTCGTTATCAAACTCCCACAAGCTAAGTCCCATAAGCCTTCACCTACCACTCTGAAAGCATTCCGCGCAGCTCTATCCTTTCAAGCGGAGCACGTTCTGCCTCATCAATGTTTTCAAGCGTAATCCGGCCAAGTGTGCCTGCACGGAATTCATCGAGCAATGTTTTCGCCATACGCTCTGTGTTCACCTCTCCGCCGGAAACAAGAAAGCCCCTCGCCTTGCCTGCGCGCTCCAATATGTCGAAGCCCGGCTCTTCAGCATTACACGTTATCTTATATCTTGCGCACAAATTTTCCGCATAACGCTCAGAGAGCACTTCCATAAACAGCGAAGCAAGCGTTTCAATATCGAGGATTTCGTCTTTTATCGCGCCTGTAAATGCAAGATTCAGCGCAGTTCGCTTATCATCAAACTTAGGCCAGAGCATACCGGGAGTGTCGAGCATTTCTATGCCGTTACCGACACGTATCCACTGTTTATCACGTGTTACGCCCGGCCTGTCCTCAGCCTTTGCAATATTCTTGCCTGAAACGCGGTTTATGAAGGAGGATTTGCCGACATTCGGCACTCCGCATATCATAACGCGTACCGATCTTCCTATCTGCCCTTTTTGGCGATAATATTCAAGCTTCTCGGCAAGAAGCTGCCTGATCGCCGCAGGAAACGCCGAAACGCCGCCACCGCTCCGGGAATTGGTTTCCAGAACGAAATAACCCTTTGAGCGATAAAAAGCTGCCCATTCCTTTGTTTTTGCCTCATCCGCGAGATCGACACGGTTGAGGATAATCAAACGCGGTTTATCCTTTGACAGCTCGGCAATATCATTGTTTCTGCTTGAAATCGGAATACGCGCATCGAGAATCTCGCAAACAGCGTCTACCATTCTGAGATTATCGGTTATCATTCGGCGCGTTTTCGTCATATGCCCCGGATACCACTGTATATCCATTTATTCGCGCCTCCTATCTTATATTTTTAATCAACTATACCAAATGAACTGAAAGGAAACACTCTTATAATCAAGCGCCCCAGGATGTTTGACTCGTGAACCATACCAAGGCTTGCATCACGGCTGTCTGAGCTGTGGTTGCGGTTATCGCCCATAACGAACACAGAATCCTCAGGAACTGTCGCCGGGAAAATCATATCCATCTGACGGCGCGTTTTTTCCGCAATATACGGTTCATCAAGAGCAACATCGTCTACATAGACGATACCTTTTTCAAAATCTATGTCAATCTTCTGGCCTTCTGTCGCTATAATGCGCTTGACTATCATTTTGCCATCGAGAAACGCGTCCTTTGACAGGACGACAATATCACCGTATTCAGGCTCATAGAACAAATCGGAAATTATAAGCCAATCCTTGTGTTTGAGCGTCGGCATCATTGACTCGCCGTCTACCCCCACAATTCTGAATACGAAAATGAATATAATAACGATTGTGCTCAGAATAAAGGTTATATTCTGAATCCAATCAAAAAGCTCACTTTTAAGCGTTGCAACAGAATTGTTGCCCTCGAAGTTTTCTTCGTTGTTGATATTTTCTGACATAAGCAAATCTCTCCCAAGAAGTGAAAAGGGGGAAGACACTTAAGCCCTCCCCTTCTCCAGTTAGATATCTTCCTTGACCTTTGCCGCCTTGCCGACTCTGCCACGCAGATAGTAAAGCTTTGCACGTCTGACTTTACCCTTACGGACAAGCTCAAACTTAACAACGTGCGGTGCGTGAATCGGGAAAACCTTTTCAACACCAACGCCATATGACAAGCGACGTACTGTAACCGTTTCCTGAATGCCGCCATGCTTCTTGGCAATTATTGTGCCTTCGAAGACCTGAACACGCTCACGGTTACCTTCCTTGATAAGGACATGGACACGAACAGTGTCACCAATGTTTATCTCAGGTAAATC
>JAFSIZ010000006.1 GCA_017439555.1 Oscillospiraceae bacterium
ATCGGTATCTGTTGCACCGTCCGGCTTGTCTGTCGGTGCGGCACCGCCGCCTCCGCCACCTCCACCACCGCCGGTGGTTCCTGCGTTTTCAGAGGAGCTTTCTGAATTATCCTCGTTCTTGTTTCCGGATGATCCTGTTGTTGCACCGTAAACGGTTACGATAAAGTGAATTGCGCTTTCGCGTCCGTCGGAGTCGATTGCCGTTATTTCAAAATGGTTTTCGCCAACCTGAGAGCTGTCCGGCTTCCATGTAATCTCACCTGTCGCTTCATTTACCGATGCCCCGCGAGGTATTTTAGTACCCGAATAGGTAATCGCTTTTTCAAGCGGACTATGTGCCGTTATCTTGACCTTCAGCGTTGAACCCGCCGAGGTTGTCAACTCACCCACAGAGTCAAACTCCGGTGCGCCGGTTTCTACATATGCAAGCGGAATTCTGAAGCTTTGCTTTACATCTATGTTATAGATATAACCGCCATCAATATCATACTCGTCTGCATACGAACGGACAATTGATGCCGAACCAAGGTCTATTCTTGTGCTTCCGTCCTCGTTCTTCCACGCATCTACTATCTCATATGCACCACTCTGAACACCGTCGTTTTCTATATAGATAACCTTGCCCGCAAGCTCTTTTGGATCATCGCAATCTATGTTCACATCAATCCAGTTGTCAAAATCACCGAAGTCGAAGGTCATATCAAAATCCTTTACCGTACCGGTATACGCAGTTTTCTCCATTACCGGAGCATTTTCTCCGATAACCGTTCCGTCATTGACGTAGCGATAAAGCACCTCACCCAGAGAATTAACGCTATACATTCCTACAAAACCTTTAAAGTAAATCTCACGGTCTCCGTCGGTAAGCTTATAGATCACCGAATTGTTTGTAGCATAGATTATATAATCCGTGCGGTCTTTTTCGTGAGTGACCTTTACAGCACGCACAACATCGTCTTCTGACTCAATACCCTCTACTGCCGAAATCGTGGATATAGGTTCAATAGATTTGAGATATCTTGTGTACTGATACGGCTCATAAACCGTGGTGAAAAGTGAATCAAGCGTATCCTCACCAGCCTGCTTCTCATTTCTTACAAGAAGGAAGTCAAAGGTTTTAGGCATAACTGCATTCTCCGGCTTATCCGGTTTTGGCCCTGCTGCAAACGCGACCTCTTCGGGAGTAAAGCTGTTCATCTGCGTGAGACGAAGCTTTATTCCCTTATTGTTTTCTACGGTCTTTCTGTAGTCCTCTATATCAAACTCAACAGAGAAGATTTCATCGGGAGTCTTGTATCTTCTCACCTTACCGAGCCATGAATGTCCGCGTGGGAATACGGTATCATAGTACCACGCATCGGGAGAGTTCGGATCCTGACCGGGACCTACATAATATTTCGTTTCACCCGTTGCCGCATCTGTATATGGAGCACCTTTTCCGTCAGGCCCCATACCAACATATGATCCGATATATTCACCGTTTTCATCCACCTGCGGAATACACTCTCCAAGTCCTTCAACGGCGTTGACGTGCTCTGCCGCACCGTAAAAACTGAACAAATGCGACTCGCCGCCCTTTACACGGAAAAAGTCAATTCCATAGGAGTTATCCTCGTCAACCTTTACCATAACTACCGTTCTTCGGTAATGTTCAAGATCGTCAACCGTTGTTTTATATGCACCTAATGCCTCTGCGTCTATAAGCTTTACAATTCCGGAATCGTCATAGTGATACGGTGTTGCGCCTTCTGAGAAGGCTACCTGAGAATCGTCATTTACAGAAACTGTGTTTCCGGAAATTGTTTCGGAATCCCACTGAAGTCTTTGCGGGAACTTACCTGCGTTTGCAGGATACCCGAAGTCAGGTGCAACACTGAATCCAAAAGCATCTACGCCGATTCGAAGGGCATCCGCGTGTGAGTGAGCAGCTATCGTCGGTCCGAAATACATCCAGAAATCACGCTGGGTATTAACCTTTGACTGTGTGCTTGCAGAGTTGTATTTTGTTCCGTCACGCAGTACAGCAAAACCATATCCGGGGAGAATGTCGCTTCGCGTGAGCGGCTGCTCTCCTGAAATGTAATCTTTAAGAACATCCTGAACCGCTTCCGGCTCTTCGTCAAAAATAGAAGTTCTTATTTCTTCAAGGTTATATCCCTTCCAACGGTAAATAAACTGGGCGGTTTCTTTGAGTATCGATTCGGTATCAGGATTGTTAAGTGCATAAAGCGACATAAAGTTTGTTACCATCGCCTCTCCCGCACCGTAGAAGCCAAGGGTTCCGATGCCGCCGCTGTCGCCGAGGTTCGGTTGCTGGTTATCCATAATCTGCAATGCGTTCCACGGTTCAAACATCTTAGAGTATTTGGGGAAATCAAACAAGTTGTAATTTCTTTTACCGTCTTTTGCATAAGTAAGCAAATATTCTGCAACTCTTTCAAGTGCCTTCATCTGATACGAGTTGTAGTTTGCTGCAACTTCGTTTGCTTGTCCGTCGCGGTCTACTGTATTAACGAGGTTTTTAAGAACATTTCCGCCCTGAATATCGCCATCATTATGTCTTCCCGATCGCATAACCCAGTCAATTATTTCAGTGCGCATAGGCTCTTCCGCAAGGACAATAGCCGCAGCAGTGGTAGCTGCCTGTGCAAAGCCGAAGTTTCCGTCTATTCTTCCCGTCTTTGCACCGATATATGTTTCAAGCAAAATATTATCTTTCCAGTTTGCCCATATTTTCTCACTGCCTGACTTATCGTTGGCAAGCTCATAATGTTCCGCTTTTTTCTTCAGGAAATTTATTGTGTCGCTCTCAAAAATCATCGGATAAACTGCATCAGCCGAAAGGGACCATGCTTCAAATACGGCACATTCACCGATTCGCCCCTGCGTATATCCTGTTCCCTGTCCGCCGTAATCGTCATAATCGGTCAGATCATGCTGATGATATGTATCTGCCCATTTGTCAACAAGAGCTGCACCTGCAAGACCATAGCGTTTATCTCCGGTGTATACATACGCCTTCGAAAGTGTGGTCGCAACGCCCTGCACCTCGCTCCAGAACTGATAGAGATAGTGCGCGATATACAACTTTGTTTCCTTAAATTCACCTGACATATACGGGGTTCCGTCAGGTTTTAAAGGACGATATCCGAAGCCGTCATCAACGCCCCATGTGTAAACACTCTCTCCTTCTCTCAGTCCCTGATTGTAGTTGATAGTGGTTGCCGTTTCAACCTCCGGGTAGAGATCGTTTTTCAGCGCATCCTTTTCTCCATTTCTAACAGCTTCAGCATTTGCTTCGATAGCACGGTTCACATCGTAGTGTCCCTCAGCATCACGACCACGTTCATAGAGAAGCGCAAAATCGTTTGACGGGAAAAGACGCTTACAGTTATTGCACTGAACCTTCCACGGACGATTTATCGGATCTATCTTGAACGCGGAATGTCCGCTTGTTTCCTCGTCGCCCGAAAGATCTATACCGCAATAATGGCAAACATACCAGCCCGGATCGTTACGATAAGTCGGAGAAAACGACGAGGGAATCCCGTTTGGTACCATGAGCGAATAGTATTTTTCCCAATTGACTAAGTACTTATCCGCCAAAGAAACTATACTCTTAATTTCACTTTTTGCCCATGCATAGCGACCAGCATTTTTCTTTGCATTTTCCTTTTTCTCGTCAGTATAATATGTGGATCCTTTTTTTCCGTCGTGTTCTATAACTTTTATTTTTTTGGTTGCAGTAAGGTTTTCTGTGCCACGGAAATTCTCCACTGTTGCCGTAACAATCGTTTCGCCGACATCAAGTGCTGAAACAATTCCAGTTTCATCAACAGAAACAATTCCTTCCGGCTGATAAGAGTATGAAACCTCGCTTGCCGGAACTTTGATTGTATGCCCGCTGTTCATCCTGACGGAAAATGAGGTGCTTTCTCTCTCATTCAAGAACAACTCTTCATCTGCGATAAACTCTTCAGAAGCACCAACAACACCCGTATAGTCCCGAACGTTAAGAGGCAGAGTAGCCGTACGCATTTTACCGTCTACCGTTGCTTTTACTGTTATATTAACGTCACCCTCCATAGCCGCTGTTACAACACCGGTCTGCGATACCGAGGCAACTCTGTTAGAGGAAGAACCAAACTGTTTTGCAGATATCTGCTTTGTTGCAAATTTCCCATCTGTTGCCGGCACAATTTCTGCCTTGACTTGTTTTGTTGCCGGATGTTCCGGATCAGTCATAAAAAGCTCGTTTGAGTCCACAGATATTATGAGCATCTCGTTCTCTGCGGGTGTAGTTCCCGGGAAAACACCTGCAAGTACCGCTTCGTTTCCGCTTGTCAGTGTAAACGTACCGATTGAACCCCATATCCAGTTTCGGGAGACTCCATCTCTGTCATCCGGTCTGAAGGTGAATACATAATATCCGCGCTCCGGGATAACCACCTTGCCTACATATGATGGCGTATCGGCCGCCTGAAAACGATTTGTGACACCTTCTTTGTAGCAATCATATGTTCCAACAAGGTCTTTTTCACTTGTAGAAACCTCGCTCCTGTTAACAAAAACATCCACAAATATTCCTAAATCATTCCATGTTACTCCATCTGCAGCCAGTTCGCCACCAAATGCTGAATGATTTACGCTAAGGTCATAAACACCGGCTTGCGGCACATATACCTCAAACGAAACATGGCGACCATCTGCAATAAGAATGAAGTTATCCATACGCAGCATTCCACTGCTCCATGTTGTTATCGGTGCGTTAAAATATCTGTAAAATCCGTTCGTGTGTTCGTCTGTAAGCTTTTTCAGATCTCCAAGCTGACGAATACTATCCCATCCGAGACGGTTCATATCGCCCTCTATATCATACTTTATGGATATTCCGCCGCCTGAGGCAACCTTGATTTTCGTTTCAAAGCTCGTTGCATAGCTGTTTTTATAGCTTGCAGTATAGAAAACAGAGGTTTCGCCCTCGGCAAGTGCCGTAACCTCACCGCTTTCTGATACAGAAACAATACCTTCTCCGCCGTCGGCAATCTCAAAGTCCGTGCAGGAAAGCTCTGTCTCGCTCACATCCGAAAGCAGAGCATACGCTGAAAGCTTCGCCTGCTGATTGATTGCAAGCGTCAGCGTTTCTGTTTTCGGATATGACTTCATAACAACACGATTATCGCCCGAGCGCATAACTATATCTCCGACATATGCAGAGTCAGCATAATTCGCCACATTATCGCCCTCCGGAAGAGGATCGGGCACAGCATCGGTATCGAGTGCCTGGAAGCCTATGTAATATTTCCCCGCCTCGTCAAAGTAGTGACTTCCGACAGGCGTAGGCGTTGTCACTTTAACGACCTTTCCCGCCGCAACGGTGCTGTCATCGCAGTGGATTGTTCCCACGAAATTATCGTCTTTCAAATCAGCAGCACCCGGCTTTTCACCGTTGCTTTTAAGTACATAAACACTTACATCGCCACCGAGAAGCGCTTTTCCGTTGTACATTGAAATGTCGTAATCTCCGGACTTCGGAACATTTATCTCAAGGAACAACCAGTTTCCCTGATACAGCTCGAACATTCCGTTGCCTTTCCACCTGAGATGATAATTTTTCGTAGCAGCGTCATTTCGCGAATCGCTCTTATACTTAAAAAAGCCGTCGGTATTTTCATACGTAATATTTCCCGCAAACGTTTTGTCCGTGTTTGTGGATATGGCGCTATACAGCTTTGCAAGGTCATACTTTATCGTAATTCCGTCATTTTCGACAACCTTTACAGGTAATTGGAAGTTTCCTACTGAAACGCCGCCGTAGCTTGCATCAAACGAAACCGTGGTATTACCCAGTTCTACACCACGCACCTTGCCCGAGTTCGTCACTGTTGCAACGCCCTCATCTGCACTGACGCAATTTGAAATATCTGCCTTTGCCCATGTGCCATCGGAGAGAAGAACAGGGAGCGATATATCGCGGGTTTTTGTCTCCACAACCGTAAGCGGTTCTTCCGGAAGCTCATATTTTCCCATATACGCCTTACCGGTTCCGCCGACAAGGTAGAAATCAGCAAATCGGCAATGATTTCCTGTTGTGCCGTCTTCTGCCACAGCCTTGAATCCGATATAGTATTTACCCGTGGTTTCAAAATTATATTCTGCTTCTTTTCCGGCATTATCTATAAATGGTTGTGAAGCATCTACCGTGAAGCCCCAGCCACCACCTACACCGTGTACACCTCCGGCATTTTTATCACAATTTAATTTTCCTACATAATTATCCTCAACGGTAACCACATTTGAAATTGGCGTTACGGTTGCCGGAGAAATATATGCCTTTAAAATTCCGGAATTGTTATGGAAACTATTGTTTGTCCGAAGCTTATATATACCTGCTACCGGTACATTGATCTCAAAAATCACCCATTCGTTTTTAGGCACCTCAAACAAAGCACATTTTGGATCGTCTGCACCCGCAATTGTCGTCACATTAGCACTGATTGCGGCAATTTCATAAAAATTATTTGTACTTTCGTAACTAAAATAAGCTTTGTTATCACCTATTACACCCGTTACACCGCTTGCACGAAGATCATACAGCACTTCTGAAAGCGCGTATTTTACCGTAACGCCGGATTTATCCGAGGCGAGGACTCCCGCAGGGACAAATGTTAACATCATAGCCAAAACAAGCACAAGGGATATGATTCGTTTTTTCATGCACTTTCCTCCTATTGTTTGTCTCCTATTGTTTATCGAGTTCGAGCACTACAACCTTGTTTATTTAAAAACAAGGTTGTAGCAGAGCGCTTACTTATTTTACGCGGTCATATGCTGTTGTGTACATTTCAAGAAGCTCATCGACGCCAAGATCCTCACGCAGAATTTTCTGGAATTCGTCAAGTTTTGACATCGGCTCCTGACCAAGAAGAATTTTTGCGCAGAATTCTTCTGTATACTTCTTGCAGGTGTCATAGTAGCTTGCATATACCTCGTTTTCATCCTCGGTAAACTCAACCCAGAGATACGGGTTGGAATACGGCAAGGTATGCTCAAGGCGCATATCGCGAGTTCTTGCCATAGCCTCACTTTCCGTAGCCGCTGCAGCCTCCGGATCAAAGCGCATATATCCGCCAACTGTGGTAAAGCCGTAAAGCGTAAGTACCTGTGTACCCTTATCATCAAGGATATACTGTTTCTTTCCGTCTACAATTTCATAGGTTTCGCCCTCTTTGCCCCATGAAACAAGCTCCATTGCCTCGTCAGTATAGAGCCAGTCAAGGAAACGTGCAGCATTTTCGATTCTCGCCTGATCCTTTGTGTTGGCAAGAACGTATCCACGCTGGTCATATGAACGGTTCTCAACCATCGAAACACCCTGTTCCGTCGCAACAGGCGGTATCATTGCATCAATCTCAAAGCCTTCAACATTCCCCTGTGCAAGGCCGTTGAAATAATCTATTCTTGTTGCAAAGTTCGGGAAGATGAAACCGCGCTCGCTTGTGATAAGCTCATCCCATGATGTGCCTGCAAGCGTAACTGCGTTCGGCGGGCAAAGTCCCTCATCAATCAAGCGCTTAAAGTAAGTGAGGATGTCGAGTGCAATCGGCGCCGCCATGCCCCAACCCCACTTTTCGTTGTCAAAGTCGTAATATTCAAGCCACTCCCACCATTTCTGCCATGATGAGCCTGCTGTTCCTATGTTTGTAAGAAGCTGGTTCGGGCAGAACGGATAGGAATCGGGGTACAGCTCTTTAAGCTGCTTACATACCTCGTAAAGCTCGTCAAAATTCGTTGGTGTTGCAATGTTGTGTTTTTCAAAAATATCCTTGCGGTAGAGCCATCCCTTACCGCCTGTTTTCTCACGGCCGATACTCGGAGAAAGATAAATTTTTCCGTCTGCCGCTTTTCTTGTTGTAATTACGTTTTTGTAGTCGTCTTCAGAAAGTGAATTTCTCCACGCAACGTAGTTTGGCATATGCTCTTCAACATCGTCAAGTGGAATAAGCGCACCCTGATGTGAGTATTTACCTGTTGCAGTCTTCCACTGGAAGGAAACAAGGTCGGTAAGGTTTTCTCCGCCTACAAACATAAGTGTCAGCTTTGAACCGTCATTAATAAGCGGCTGTACATCAATCTCAAACCCCGAGCCTTCCTCCATATATTCCCAAAGCTTCCAATCCTCTTTTACAGGCCATGCCTGCGAGGAAATAACGGAAAGAGAAACCGGCAGTTTTTCCCCGGTATATTCAGCTGTGGGTTGCTTTGTTCCTGTGCCTGCGCATGCGCAGAGCGAGAACATCATAACTGCTGCAAGAGCAAGTGCAATAAGTTTTTTCATCGTGGTTTTTCTCCTTGTATTTTTGTTTTTATACCAACATCGTAGGGTTCGGCGCTCGTCGACGAACCGCTTCGCTTGCGGAAGCCGCAATG
>JAFSIZ010000046.1 GCA_017439555.1 Oscillospiraceae bacterium
AAAATTTATATATAAAAAATCAATATCGAAATACAAATATTGATTTATTTACAAACCTGTGCTAAAATCATTGCAAATGTGAATACTATTCAAGTAACGGTGGTGACAATATGTCTGTAGAAATAATCAAAGTCGGAAAATGGCAATCTCCGGTCAACAGAAACCTGAACCCAAAAGCGCATATCCACGAGGATTATTATCAGCTCATATTCACTCAGAATTCCGTAGGCAAGCTTGTCTTGGATGACAGAAGCTATCCGTTCAAACCGGAGCATCTCTATTTTACCGCGCCCGGAGTTCAGCACACGTGTGCAAACAAGAAAACGACGCAGTATATCATCTTCTATTTTAAAATTCTCAACCGTGAGCTTGCCGAAACAGTAGATTCTCTTCCGCCAGAGCTTGCCCCGCGCGACCTCATGTCCTGCAAGCAGATGCTCAGCCAATCGGCATATGAATTTTCATCGGGAACAGAATTTGGTCGGCTTCGCGCAAATGCGTATTTTGAACTGTTTTTGTCTGCTGCTCTCGATGGCGCGCCGATGTCCGTTTCAGCAACAGAACAGACAGCAGAAACAGTCAGCGCTATGAACGACAGAGGAATAGACCACGCACTGAACTATATATACAACAATTTTTCAAATGAAATCTCCATCGACTATCTCGTTGAAATATCCCATTTCGAGCGCCGCCAGTTTTTCCGTATTTTTAAGGAAAAATTCGGAACAACACCAAATAAATATATCATTGAGCTTCGGATGAACAAAGCAAAAGCATTGCTCACCAGCACGAATATGCCGATGGCAGAGATTGCAATATATTGCGGCTTCAAAACCGAACATTATTTCGGGCAGGCATTCAAAACGCGCGAAGGAATTTCGCCAAACGAATTCCGCAAAGCTGCATCAAAAAGCAGCAAAGATATTATTTTCTGATACGTTTCCAAGTTTAGTGTAACAGTTTCTTAACAAAATGTCTTTGCAAATTCGTGACACATTTTCCCGATTTAGTGACATCCATATTTTTCCGCAATTTAAAAAAAGCGCGCAACGAGGCTGTTTCCAAGCCTCATTGTACGCTTTTTATTTTTGTTATTCCAAATATTGTTTTTTACATATCTCCTCGTCGGATTTTATCAACACAAACAGCTCAGAGCTGAGAATATCCTTCAAGCGCAAGCTCGACAGACCTTGCCCCCTGCTCGATTGATGCAAAGTCAGGAAGAGATGGATCGGAAAGGCGCTTTATGAAATATTCAAGCTCGTTATAATATCCGCCAAGACTTGAGATATTTCCTCCGATATCGGAATCACCGTCAAAGCTCTTTGTCAATTCAACATTTTCTACACCGCCGTCTTTGTGGTAGATGCAGAACTTGCCTGTACCGGAATTGTATACAACCGTTGCCTGTTCAAACTCGACAACATAAGCCATAGTGAGCCCGAATTCCTTAGGATAGTTCCAAGTACCCTCACACACTGCAACCGCACCGTCATATACATAAGTTGTCACGATATATTGAGTAAGCCCTTCTGCATTATTGATACCGCTTGCCTTTACGCTCTTCGGCTCACCCATAAGGTAACGCGCGAAATCTATATCGTGAACGTGAAGATCAAGAGCCATACCTCCGCTCATATCAAAGCGATGCAGCCAGTTATCTGCAGCCCAATCGGGATATGAGGAAAGCCGTTTGAAGGTCGCAGTTCTGATCTTTCCGAACTTTTTGCTGTCTGCAAGCTCCTTGAGCCATACATATTCATCCCAGAAGCGGATAACCTGACCCACCTGAGCAATTCTGCCGCTTTTCTTTGAAGCCTCAACAATTCTCGCCGCCTCCTCAGCTGTGCGGCAAAGTGGCTTCTCAACGAATACGTTATAGCCGCTCTCCATAGCCTTGATTACATACTCCGCATGGAGATATGTCGGAAGGCAAATATCCACAAAATCGAGCCCGGGATGCTTCAGAAGCTCGTCTGCACTTGTGTAGATTGCGGCATTTGTTCCCTCAGCCAGCGCTTTTGCATTTTCTTCGCGCACATCTGCAATTGCCGCAATTTCAACCTTATCTCCAAGCGCTTTATAACAATTTGCGTGCATACCGCCCATAAAGCCTGCACCAATCAGACCAACCTTAAACATAATTATTTCACTCCCAAAATATAGTCCATAGATTTTGATGTGTTATATAAAATTGCTTCCGGGAACTGTGCATACGGCGGAAGCATCTCAGCTGTAACCCAGCCGTCATATCCGATGTCTGCGAAAGCCTTCATAACCTCAATATAATCAACCTCACCGGAGAGAAGATCGACAAAGCAGTTCAGCCCACCCGGCTCACGCCTGTAATCCTTGAAGTGAACCTTTGTAATTCTGCTTCCGAGAATCTTTATCCAATGCTGCGGATATCCGCAATAGAGAACATTTCCGACATCAAAATATGAACCCACATACGGCGAGCCTATTTTGTCGATAAGATCGCGCATCTCAAGCGGAGAAAGAAGGAACTTGTTCCAGACATTCTCAACACCAAGCACAACCTTATATTTTTCCGCAACCGGCGCAAGCTCTGAAAGCGCACTTACACAGCGGTCATATGCGACATCATAGGGAATAACTTCGCTTCCCGGCTCAAAATCCACACCACAGGCACCCGGAACAACAAGAATGCTCTCCATTCCGAGATATGATGCAAGCTCAAGCTGTTTTTTCGTTGTTTCGATTGCAAAGCGGCGTGTTGCCTCGTCATCGGAAGTGTAGTTTTTCTTCCAATACATTCCGCTTGCCAAGCTATAGAGCTCAATGCCGTGTTTGGCTGCAAGAGCCTTTATCACTTCCATATCTTCCTTTGTGCTGTTCATATTGACAGGACCGTCTTCCGCAAGAGCAAGCTCAACCCCATCAAAGCCCGCATCCTTGGCGAGAGCAAAAACGCGATCAAGCTCAGTCTCCGCAAATGACCAGATGCTGATACCTTTTTTCATAAATGTGTTCCTCCCTTGTGGTTTTCTTTCTTTTATGTTACAATAACATCAATATAAACAGAATACATTTTTTTGTTCTAAAAGTTCATTTTTGTAAACAAGGAGTTTTTTATGAAACCACAATATGTAAAACATAGAATTGCAAATCTGATAAGCATAAACAAAATCGTCACCATTCACTATTACGAGTTTGGCCGCGGCTTTTCCTTCGGCGGCGAGGTCCATAATTTCTGGGAAATGGTATATGTCGACAGAGGTCGCGTGAGCATAACTGCGGATAACCGCAGCTTCTGCCTCGAGCAGGGCGAGGTTGCATTCCACAAGCCGAATGAATTCCATTCGATCCGCACTGCAGACACCGCCGCCGATGTGTTTGTCATAACCTTTGTCTGTTCTTCTGCGGCTATGGATTTCTTCAAAAAAAGAGTTGCCAAGGTTCCGAAAAAGCTCCGTGAAAACATTTCGTCGATAATCGAGGAAAGCTCAGCCACCTTCAACCTCATGCCGATAACAGGCGTTGAGCTTGAGCTTAAGGAGGATGCTCCCGTCGGCGGTCAGCAGCTGATACGCCTCCATCTTGAAGAGCTTCTTATAATGCTTTTAAGATCAGGAAGCAGCGAGAAAAACACGGCACTCTTCCCGACCAAGGAAAGTATGGAAAGCCATCTCGTCTCACGCGCAAAGGAAATTCTGCAAAACGGCATCTACAGCCGTATGACCGTCGATGAGGTCTGCCGCAGGCTGAATTATTCCCGCGCATATCTTTCAAAGATTTTCAAAGCCTCGACAGGAAAAACCATCCTCGAATATCTCTTAAGCCTGAAAATCAAGGAGGCAAAGCGTCTTATTCGCGAAGACAGCATCAACTTTACGCAGATATCCGATAAGCTCGCCTTCGACAACCCTCAATATTTCTCAAGAGTCTTCAAGCGAATAACCAATTTCACACCGAGCCAATACAAAAACTCTGTGCTGTGATGTTTCTTCTTGCTTTTCGCTCCCTGCTGATATATAATTATATGGCTTGTTTCAAAGGAGAATATTTATTATGAATAAAAATTATTTCTACATAATACTCGCCGCCGTTTTCTGGGGTACATTGGGAGTTTTCGCAACCGAACTCAACAATATCGGGCTCAATTCATTCCAGGTTTCGCTCCTGCGCGCACTCTTCTCTGTGCTTTTCATAACTGTTGTCATTCTGTTCCGCGACAAAAAGCTGTTCAGGATAAATCCGCGCGATCTGTGGATGTTTTTCGGAACAGGTATCATCAGCTATTTTCTCGTAAATATATGCAACTTCACCGCCATAAATATGATCGGAATCGCGGCTGCCTCCATCCTGCTCTATACAGCTCCGATTTTCGTCACAATAATGTCCTGCATCCTCTTCAAAGATAAAATGACGAAGAAAAAAGCGTTATGCCTTGTTCTTGCAGTCGCCGGTTGCGCCCTCGTTTCCGGGCTCGCATCAGGCAGCAGCATGAATATATCGGCGGCAGGAATCCTCATCGGGCTCGGCAGTGGGCTTACATATGCGCTATACAGCATTTTCAGCACATATGCGCTCCGCAAATACGATTCTCTCACTGTCACCTTCTACACATTCCTCTTCGGCACTATTGCAACATTCCTGACAGGAAACCCCATCGCTACCTTCAGTATGATTGCATCCCCCTCAGGCTTCCTGCTCGCACTCGGGCTCGGAATCATCGCAGGAGCTGTGCCCTATTTTCTCTATACAATCGGTCTGTCAAAGGTAAATCCGTCACACGCGGCTGTTATTGCAACTGTTGAGCCTGTTATAGCGACACTTATCGGAATATTCTTCTATGAAGAGCCCGGAGATATTTTCAGAATCATAGGAATAGCACTTATAATTGCAGCTTCGCTTTTGCTCAATTCCAAGTCAAAAAACGAGAGTTAAAACTTTTTTGTGAATAACAGTTGAAATTTCAGAAAAACTATTGTATAATATTTTTTAGTTATTCTCAAAGTCGAACAGACGGAGAGGTATCGAGCTGAGCGAGTGGCCGCGGTCGGAATTCCCAAACGTCAGTGCTGAAAATTTCGGGCACCGCAACAGGACATAACGGGGCTGCCCCGTTTCGATATGATAATTTAATATTTGCGTTAATGCTCTTTTGAGCTTAACATATACACGGAGAGGTATCGAAGTGGTCATAACGGGGCTGACTCGAAATCAGTTTGCGCGAAAGCGCACGCGGGTTCGAATCCCGCCCTCTCCGCCAACAGAAAAACACACCGGCCGAAGGTTGGTGTGTTTTTCGCAACATTGATTTTGGCCGAAAGGAGGCGAAGCCCATTGAACTTGACTATGTATTCTCTTTTTACCGAAGCAGTTATGGAAGCAGGTTTTTCCGGCGCATCAAAAAAAGCACTCAGCCTCGGCTTCTCCTCTGCAGAGTTTCTTATAAACGCCATTGAGCCGCCGGCGAAACCGTTATTCAGCTCTGTTGAAGACGCGAAAGAAGCAGGAAGAATCTTCAAACAGCAAGGACTCAGCCTTGCGTGCTACTCAGTATTTGCAAATTTATATAAAAGCCCATGGACAGTTGAAGAGCTTCAGCGCCACGTTGAATATGCCGCAGCGATCGGCTCTCCATATCTCCACCACACCTCACTTCCCTGGTTTGAATCACCCCATAATCTTCCCGACTATGATGAGGCTATAGAGATTGCCATAGACGCAGCAGAAGAGGTCGCGAAACACGCGGCAAAATTCGGCGTAACCTGTATATACGAAGATCAGGGTTTCTTCATAAACGGCATTGAGGGCTATCGCACATTCTACAGCGAAATGAAAAGGCGTTGCAGCAATGTCGCTGTGTGCGGCGATGCAGGCAACTCGCTGTTCGCAGATCTTCCGGGCGCAGAATTCTTTGAGGAATTCTCAGACGATATCGTTCACGTACATATAAAAGACTATTTCAGAAAAGAATCTCCGACCTGCCCCGGAGATGGCTGGTTTGAAACGCGCAGCGGCGCATGGCTTCATGATGCACCAATCGGCGAAGGAATCGCAGACATAGATGCGTGTATGGCCATTCTGAAAAAATCAGGCTATCGCGGCGCTGTCGCTATCGAGACCGAATATATCGAAGGCGCTGTACGCTATATGAAAAAATATGATTTTTGACAGAAGACCTCCGTTCCTGTTTCGGAACGGAGGTCTTTTAATATTTATTCTTCAATACCCAGACCGCGAAGATCAGCCATAACTCCGAATTTTTCCGCATCATACATCTTCCAGATGACACGAAGACTCTGAAGCGAAGAGCGCCCGTCAGTAAGCGGCTTTTTGCCGTTTATAACGCAATCTATAAAATGCGCAACCTCGTGCTGTGTTTCCTTGTTTGCATCTCCATCGCGTGTCCAGAGCACCTTATATGCATCCGGCTGAACGTCCACCTGACCCGGAACGTGCTCACAGAGCGAATCATAGAGGAGAACCTCACCCTTCCTGAAATCAAATTCAAGAAGTCCCTTCTCGGTTATTATCTGGAAATCGCAACCCATACGAGTTCCTCTCGAGCCCCAGGTCGCGCCGTGATATCCAAGTGCTCCGTTTTCAAACTTCATCGTGACAACGCTCGTGCCTTCGCGGAGCATCCAAGGCGTTCCGACATTCGTTCCGAGATGGCTTCCGCAGACAGGATTGCCGCAGAACCAAAGGAGAATATCTATATAATGACAGCCGTGACTGAAAAGCTGTCCGCCGCCTATGCAGCCTGTACCTGCCCAATGCTGGTCATCATATACTGTGAGCTGTTCTGTCCATATTGACATCTGCATAATCTTCCCGAATTTGCCGCTGTCCACAAGCTCTTTGAGCTTTCTCACACCCTGCCAATAACGCACAGGATAAGCGCACATAAGCGTAACCCCGTTTTCCTCGCAAGCCTCGATAAGCCTTACACACTCTTCCTCTGTATTGCACAGCGGCTTTTCCATAAGAATATGCTTTTTTGCTCTTGCAAAAAACATACCGCAGGAAAAATGCAGATGATGCGGCAGAACCACAAGCACTGCGTCAACATAATCGACCATAGTTCTGTAATCTGTCGTTATATATGGGCTTGAAAGAACAGAAGCAACATTCTTTGCCTTTTCCTCATCAACGTCGCAAACAGCAGTTATATCGACGTTATCGAGCATCTGAATCCCTGCGGCGTGATTTCTCATCATTCCTCCGCAGCCAATAAGACCAAGCCTTAATTTTTTCATTATTAACTCCTCCCTTTACTTTATACAAAAATTGTGTTACTATCAATAGTATAAAAGTATAAAATCAAAATGTATTTAGACAAAAATGCAATATTTTTATACTATCCTCCCACAAATCGTGCAGGTGAATAAAATGTATTCAAAAACCTTGGTTCCTGAATTTTTGAAGGTAAGCTCAATTATATCGATCTTCCGCACAGAGCGTAATTGGTCAGAGGCAGAAAGCTCAGGTGAAGCCCATTCCTTCCACGAGTTTGTTTTCGTCGAAAACGGAGATTTCAACATCCTCGTTGACGGAGAACTGTTCTCACTCCGCAAGGGGCAGCTCATAATCTATGAGCCGCATTCCTTTCATTCTGTCGCCACTTCACGCGATGCTGCCATAAATGTTGTCTGCTTTGAAACCTCCTCAAATAAGCTGCCGCGTTTTTCAAACAATATCATAACAGCGAATGAGTTTCAGCAAAAGCGGATTTCCGAACTCGTTTCGCTCAGCGAAAGCCTTCTCAAGCCTGCTCCATATGGCAAATTTGAAGGCGGTATGACGCTCCGTGACGGAGTTGAGGAATTTGCTGTTCAAAGGCTCGCCAATCTTCTCGAGCTTCTTCTTATCGATCTTTATGAAACCGACAATGCCGACACTTCGGACGGTAAGCTCTCACGCAAAAGCCCTGACAGTGAATTTCTCAATGATCTCGTCGAATATATGAGAACTCATATAGAGGAGAATCTCACAATCTCCGATATAAGCAAGGCGTGTTCCCTGAGCGTTTCAAGCCTGCACAGGCTCTGCAAACGCCAATGCGGCTGCGGCCCGATTTCCCTTTTCATCTCCATAAAGCTCGGCGAGGCGAAGCGTCTCATTGCTCAGGGCAGGCTCAATTTCACAGAAATCTCACAGGCGCTCGGTTTTTCATCAGTTCATTATTTCTCAAAGCTGTTCAAGCAGAAAACAGGTATGACACCATCCCGTTATGCCAAGAGCATACGCGGCAGGCAAACAGAAAGCAGGCTGTAAATACATTTACAGCCTGCCCTTTTTGAATTTTACTGTTTCTTCCGCACACATTACGCAACGGGAAGCACTCATATCTCTATGTAACGCTTCTATGTTTAATAGCTTTCAGTGTAGAAGCTTATTTCATATTCGTTTTCGAGCATATAATGCATTATACTCGACAATTCCCAGCCATATATTTTCTCGAAGAAAGAACGACCGACATATGTTGTTCCGTCCTTTATGATAACCTTTGAAACAGCGACCTGCTTGCCGTCCGTGTAGGCAACTGCAGAATCCTTTGTCAAACGAATCGTATTGAAGCCCGGGAAATTCTCAGAGGTCGCAGTCACAACGCCATTATTATAAGAAATCACAACTGTTTCTTCATATGCATTTTCAAGGCATGCACGGAAAGGCACATAATACTCTCCGTTTATAACAGGAAGCTCGTTTGTATTAACCCATATACAAAAGTAAGGATACTCAGGAACATATTCCACAGTGTTCGCCTCTTCTGCCATGGCAAGACTGTCAGCCGGATTGAATGAATTGTCCTTTGTGAGCTCCGGGAATTTCACAGCAGTCGCGCCGTATTTTGACAACTTGACAGCTGTCTTTGCATTCATATCAATTTTACCGTTTGATTCATACGGCCATTCTGCGCCACCTGTAAAACTACTATACATAGCTGCTATATCTATCGAAATGTCAGCCGCCATATCAGCTCGCGACACTCTTCCCGAGATAAGCGAATATTTATAGGTTATTCCATTCTCACCGAGAAGCTTGAGACCATCAAGAATAGCCAGCTCCTCTTCTCCGAACTCAGGAGTATTAAAAGCCTCCCTCAACTCCTCATTCTCTAAAGAAGATGTAAGCTCTGCAACTTTTTCCATAACAAACGGCATTAGTTCTTTTGTCATACCTATAAGCCCGTCATTGGTTATCCTGACTGTGCAAATTGTGCCGGACATTGTGATTTCACTGTATTTCTTATAGAGCTCTGAGGTAAATGCAATCATTGAATCCATAAAATCCTTACTGAACATAAGGTTAAGATATTCAAGCATCGCTGTCTTTGATTCGTCATCAGGTGTTAATTCAAACAAATCGACAACCATATATTTATTCAACATCGGAGCAGAATATATAACCCTGAAAACGGGCTTTTCGGCATTCAGATTAAGCTCCATCCACATACCGAGCTTTGCCTTTGCTCCAATCTCAAGATTGCTGTTCACAACCACCTCATATTGTGTATCTGAGGTTACAGCGAGCTTTGCTATGCGGAAATCCGGGCTCATATCCGCTTGAAGATTCATTTTCATGCCTGTGGAAAAAATGCTTTCCAGAATTGCCTTTATGTCAATATAGTTTTCAACCTCTTTGGGCATCTCAAGCTCTCGCAAAAGAGCTATTATCTCATCTGCGTTTTCTATCTCCATCGACACACTGTAGTCTGCGGTGTAATTCGTCATCACATCTGTGAAGAAAGCAGGCAACTCCGCAGCAGATACAACAGAAAGCAGAAGCATAACCGTGAGAATAACAGATACTATTTTTTTCATTATAAATTCCTCCTTTATCGTTTATGTATTTTTATTATAATATAGGGCAATCCACTTTGTCAATAACTTATCAATAGTAAAAATCCCGTCAGGAACTCTGGTGTTCCTGACGGGATTTTTACTTAAAACAGCTTATTTATTTCATCAACGGTTTTTCTGACAAGCATCTCTCCGCCTGCGTGACCGACAGTACCGCTCGATACATAAGCGCTATAATGTCCGCCGGCCTCTGCCTTCTTTGTGGGAAGGTATCCGGAGCTTCCGTTGCAGAGCTGAACAATAAAGGTCTGCTCAGCAAGTGAGAGCGCACGAATCTGGTTTCCATAGTCAAGGAAGAGCTCATATGGATTTGTCGCAAATACGATATTTCCGAGCTTTATGATCTGAATTTCTACCGTGCAGACATTATGTGTCTGCTGATATTCAAATCTTCCGAGAGTTCCTGCGTGTACGTGCATTGCAGCAGTATCGATATAGTTGATATCGCCCTTGTTCTCTTCAAAGAAAGTTCTGATAGCCTTTTCCGCAACATCGCGCTCTGCAGGCGTTACGCGGCGAAGCGGAAGCTCAAGCGCAAACTTCTTGTGAACAAGCTCACCTTCGGAAATTGTCCTGTCGATTTCATCATAGACATCTGAGATTTCATTGACGATTCTCTTACCTATTTTCCAGGTACCCTTGATGTCATACATCGACGGATCTGCACGGCGCGGAGTTACATCCTTTCTGATGACATTCGGGTCATCAATAGGTGTTTCAGGGTCAACCCAGCGGATGAGATCGCGCGGGCACTGGTCTCCACCTGCTCCGCAGAGACCGAGAACCTTTACATCCTCACCATATTTCTCGCGAAGAAGAATCTTGACCTTACCCCAATAGTCAGACGAGATATAGCTTCTCTGCTCAACGACCTGCGAGGGGCAGGCGATGTTTGCGACAACACCTGTAAGCTTGCCTGCTTCATCGAATGTGTAGATAAGCTCAATGCCGTTGTCGTTGCCGCCTTCAAGATGAGTGAAGTTTACAGTCTTGGCATCGCCCCACATCTTTGCACTTCCGTCATCATAGCATACGCGGCGGTTCATTCCGACAGCCGCACGCCCGAATTCGTTTGCAAACGATGCAGGCTTCATATTTTCAAATGCCTCAAGGCAAGCCTTTGCAATACTCGTTGCAATAAGCTCAGATGCTTCTTGCGGCTTCATTACATCATCAGGAGTCGGGACTCTGTCTATGTATCTGCAATCCTCAGGCATATATTTTTTCAGAATTTCAAGAGAGGAGCCTGAAGCAGAATCAGAGCGGTCTGCATATACAAACGATGTGTGTGTATGTGTCGCCGCAATGATTATCGCGTCTGTGTTGATTGCAGGATTCTTTTCTGCAACAATATTGCGGACATTGCTTACAAGCTTCAAGCCAACAGAACCGAGGTCTGCTGAACAGATGATAACGTGTGTATCTCCCGATGCAATCGCCATTGCTGTTGCGGTAATCGGTGTTTCAACATACTCAGAAACGCGCTCATAGAACTGGCCTGCAAGGCGGATTCTCTTGTCCGGAGTCATATCGACCTCCGACCAACCGATTAAATATTTATTTGACATTTGTTCCCTCTCCTTACTCAAAAAGCTTATTTATTTCATCAACGGTTTTTCTGACGAGCATTTCACCGCCGATGTGACCGACCGTACCACTTGACACGTATGCACTGTAGTGACTTCCTTCCTCTGCCTCCTTTGTCGGGAGGTATCCGTCACAACCGCAGCAGAGCTGAATGATAAACGTCTGCGATGCGTGTGAAAGTGCGCGGATCTGGTTCCCGAAATCGAGGAACAGCTCATACGGATTTGTTGCAAAAACGATATCGCCGATGCGGACGATATGAACCTCCGCATTTCTGACATAGTGATCCTGCTGATATTCGTATCTTCCGAGCGTGCCTGCGTGGACGTGCATTTCAGCGGTATCCATATAGTTGATATCGCCCGTGTTTTCCTTGAAGAAATCGCGTATTGCCTGCTCTGCCGCATCTTTTTCCGCGGGTGTTACGCGGCGAAGTGGAAGAGAAATATCAAGCTTCCTATGAACAAGCTCACCCTCTGTTATCTTTCTGTCTATTTCTTCATAAACATCGGAGATTTCGTTTACGATACGCTTTCCGATTTTCCACGTTCCCTTGATGTCATACATCGACGGGTCTGCTCGGCGTACCGTTACGTTTGTTCTGACAACGTTCGGGTCATCAATCGGTGTTTCGGGGTCTACCCAACGGATAAGGTCGCGCGGGCACTGGTCTCCCGCGGCGCCGCAGAGACCGAGAACCTTTACATCCTCACCGTATTTCTCGCGGAGAAGAATCTTGACCTTGCCCCAATAGTCGGACGAGATATAGCTTCTCTGCTCAACAACCTGCGACGGGCAGGCGATGTTTGCAACAACACCCGTAAGCTTGCCTGCTTCATCGAATGTGTAGAGAAGCTCGATTCCGTTATCGTTGCCGCCTTCAAGATGAGTGAAGTTGACAGTCTTGGCATCGCCCCACATCTTTGCGCTTCCGTCGTCATAGCAGACGCGGCGACACATTCCGACAGCCGCGCGGCCGAACTCGTTTGCAAACGATGCAGGCTTCATATTTTCAAAAGCCTCAATGCAGGCAGTCGCAATTTTTTCCGAGATTAAATCCGATGCCTCTTCGGGTGTCATAACATCATCGGGGGTTGCAACGCGGTCGATATATCTGCATCCCTCCGGCATAAAGCTCTTGAAGAAATCGAGAGATGCGCCGCCCGCTCCTTCAGCCCAATCGGCATATTCAAAGGAGGTGTGTGTATGTGTTGCTGAAACAATAACCGCATCGACATCAATCTCCGGTTTACGCACGGAAATCAAGCCGCGCACCTTTCCGAGCAGCTTCGTGCTGACCGAAACAAGGTCTGCAGAGCAGAAGATAACATATTCATCGCCCGCAGAAATTGCCATAGCGGTTGCACTGAGCGGAGTTTCGACATATTCGGAAATGCGCTCATAGAACTGACCTGCAAGAGCTATGCGCTTTTCGGGAGTCATATCGACCTCCGACCAGCCTATCATATATTTTGCCATTTATATTTTCCTCTTTTCAGATTACTTCAATGCCGAGAATTGAGCAGAGGTCGCGGATGATTTCCGTGTTGTCACCATAGGAAATGATATAATGCTGACACATAACGTTATCGCAGAACTTTTCTGTGTCCGGAAGGATAATTTCGAGACCCGGAAGCTGCGGTGCAGGCTGTGTCCAACCGCATTCCTCCCACTTGCGCGGAGTGATGCCCTCACCCATTACCATATGCATATAGTATTTGCCGTTTGTATATACAAGGCGGCACATCGTAAGCTCGCCTGTCTTTACCTTTGAAACATTGAGAATACCCTCGGAAAGCTCGCCGAATGCCGCAGGCATAACTGTTGTCTCACCGTCTGTAATCTCTGCCGGAACATAGTCCGGAACTCCTGCGAGAACGCGATCCTCAAAGAACTCATAGAATTCGAGATATGCGCCGCACTGACCTGTGAGAAGCTTTATCATCGTCTGCGTGACGTTGCCGAGACTGTCGTTTTCCGGAATCGTCGAAACTCCGAGAACATCGGAAAGGAGCATAAATATCGGTGCCGGGGGAAAGCCAATGAGCTTCTTCATTCCGTCAACATCCTTGAGGGAGATTGCAAGATAACCGCGCTCCTTGATAAGCGATGCGATCGCGAGGAAATATCCTGCCGCCATAAGCTTGCCCTCAGGCTTTGCCTCCTTGAGAAACTTCCATTTTGACATATGCTCATCGACAACCGCCTGCTTCTCAGCATCGGTGATATTAAGATATCTCTGATAAATCTCAAGCATTTCAAACGTCTCGATTTCAGCACCGACAACATTCTTGAGGGATGCGCCGTCAAAGAGTGTGCCATAGAGATTCATATCACGATAGCCCGCGTGACCGATCTTGACAGAACGGAGCGCCTTTGCCGCACTTGCCGCCTTTACAAACGACGCAACGCGTGCAGAACGTGACGGAAGCCCGATTATATCATAGACATATTTGAATTTATATCCGAGGTCAGCAAATGTCTTTCTGATTGCGCTTGTGCCTGCCTGGTCTGCAGTTGTTACGAGGCGATCACCTTCCATCCAGCCGCAGAGTCCCCAGAGCACCATCGGAAGATGACGGTATTGCTCTGTGATTTTGACAACTGCGTGAGTCGGAATCCAGCCTGCGATGCAGACTACCATCGCATCGAAATCCTTGCCGGCAAGCTTTTCGAGCGCAGCCGCGATGTCCTTTTCCTCATAATCATCCGTTACCGGATATACTGAAACGAGCTCGAGCCCTTCTTTGATGAGGCTTTTTTCCGCAGCCTCACACTTTTTTATGATGACTTCCTTCGGTGTATTGACCTCACCGAATCCAACAAAAGCTATTTTTCCCATAACATTTTCTCCTCCGCTTCACAGAATTTCTTATACACGGCGGTGTAGTCCTCACCGCTCGGAATATATGTTTTCTTTGTCTTGACTATATTATCGGCCGCAGCCTCCACGCTTTCAAAAATCCCGACGGCGACGCCTGCGAGTATCGCACTTCCGAGGCACGCACTCTCGGCATTTTCAAGCGTTGTTATCTTCTTCCCTGTCATATCGGCCTTAATCCTGCACCAGAGTGGCGATGATGCTCCGCCGCCTGTTGCACGGATTTCCTCTGCCTCAATGCCGAGGTAATCTATATTACTTTTGAGCATACACGCGACAGATTCGAGTATTGCTCTTGCCATATGCGCGCGCGTGTGTGAAAGCGTAAGCCCGAGGAATGAGCCTGTTGCCTTCGGCGAATATCTGGGCATCGTCGATCCGCAAAGATAAGGAAGAAAGATAAGCCCTTCAGCGCCGACGCCTGCCTTTTCGGCAATTTCGTCCATCTCACGGAAGCTGAGATCCTCACAGAAGCCGTTTTTGAACCACTTGAGCGCGAGCCCTGCCGCAGGTGTCCACGAGAGAAGCGCATATTTGCCGTCATAGTTCACGTGACACGGTATGATACTGTCAGGATTATACTCGGGAATCTCATCACACGGTATGAACATAGCCATCGTCGTTCCCGTCATTTCGGAAATGACGTTTTTGGAAGTAACGCCTGCACCAAGCGCACCTGCTATCTGATCGATAACACCGGTAACGATTTTTATTCCTTTATATTCTCCGACGATTTCGCCGCTGTTGCAGATTTTCGGAAGCTTGTTCGCTGATACGCCGATAAACTCAAGCATTTCGCTCCACCAATTGCCGTCTCTTATGTCAAAATAAAGGCTGGATGACTGAAGCGTCTTCTCTGTGACAAATTCTCCCGTCAGCTTATATAATATGTAATCCTCAAGCAGGAATATCTTTTCTGTCTTTTCCCAGACATCCGGCATATTCTTTCTGACCCACAAGAGCTTTGCCGCAGGCCACGTTGCACATATTTCCGGCTGCCCCGTTGTTTCATAGACGAGCTTTTTACCGAATTTCTCTTCAATCTCGCGAGCCTCTTTCTCCGCGCGGTTGTCAAGCCACACTATCGCATTGCACAAAGGCTTTCCCTCACTATCTGTGAGGATAAGTGTTTCACACTGTGTATCGACAGAAAGCGCCGCAACCTCGATTCCCTCGCTTACCTCACATAGGGCATCGCGGAACATATCCCAATAATCCTCAGCCGGAAATTCCACCCGCTCATTTTTCGTTATAAGCGTATAATCGCGCGAGGCCGCGCGAAAAAGCTTTCCCTCTCCGTCAAACACCGCAATCTTGAGCGATGTTGTGCCTATATCAGCACCTATAAGATATGCCATATGGCGTCCTCCTATACTTCTATTATTTTCGCAAAGTCGCGGAGGATGCTCTTATCCTCCTCCGATGCGTTTCTGTTCGTTATGATATAATCGGCAACACTGATATCCGACACCTTGGCAAACGTCGTCCTTCCGATTTTCGTATAATCCGCCGCGATTATGTGCAGAGATGAATTCTCGAGCATACGGCGGTCAATATCAACCTCTTTGTCGTAATATGTGCTGAAGCCGTTTGCTACATCCACCCCATCGACCGACAGCACAAGCTTATCAGCGTGGTAACGCCTTATCTGCTCTGCCGCATCACTGCCGCAGGTGAACTGATATTTTGCGTTGACATCTCCGCCGAGAAGCACAACATTGAAATTCGGGTTTGCGCCTGCCTCGAGGGCAATTGCTATTGAATTTGTAACGATACTCAGGTTGAGATTCGGGTTCAGCATTCTGAATGTCAGAAGTGTTGTTGTTCCCGAATTAAACATAACCGTATCGTGGTCCTCTATCATTCCTGCGGCGTGCTGGGCAATCGCAATCTTTTTCTCGTGGTTTGCTCCAAGCCGCTGCTGCAGGCTCATATTATAGTATGTTTTATATGAGCTTATGGCCCCGCCGTGTACACGCGCGAGAAGCCCCTTTTCTTCGAGATCTGCAAGGTCCATCCTTATCGTTACCTCAGATACTCCGAACCTTTCGGAAAGCTCTGTAACCCTGACTTTGCCGTTGCTCGCAAGAAGCTCTAATATTCCGTCTTTTCTGCTGTCGATATCCATTACGATTGCTCCCGTACACCATTTATATTTCAGGCATATCACGCTCTGAAACGCAGGTCAGTCTATTTCGTTTTGCTTTCCTTTTACTTTCGTTTTCATTATATTGAATCACACTTTACTTGTCAATAGCTTTTAAAAAAGTATGCTCTAAATTACAATACCACTATATATCTCCGCTCTGTATGCAAACGGTTTTGCCGCTTGTGACATATATTGAAAGCTCACTTCCGCCATCGCGCACAAACGTTATTTCAGCTTCATCACGCTCTGCCGCTTTTGCGCTTATAAACCAGCTTTCATCTCGCTTTTCTACAGTTATCCTCATTCCGCAATAGTGATAATCCGTCATCGGAACAAGACAGAGCCGACGTTCTGTGCCGAACATATTCATTCCGTGATGCATCCACAGTGCGCCGATGAGCTCTCCTGCGCCGACATTCGATGACATACACGGTGTGCAATAGAAACCGACGTTGCTCCTTGCAAGCTCGCCTGTGCCGGCATCAACACATTCCCATATATTCGGATTTTTCAGAAATGCAGACAGAACGGAATCCATAACTTTTCCGGAAAGCTCCGGATAATATGTTTTTGCAATAAAGACAGCGAGCGAGCAGGATTTCGGCCAACAAGGTCCGCGCCAATAAATATCAGAAAAGAAGCCCGGTTCATTCTCAGCGCAGGTGCGTATTCCGAACGGACCTATAAGGCTCTCAAAATTTTTCTTCATTGCCGCAAGCTTTTCTTCGTCTGCAATTTCATAGATAAGCGGAAACATTCCGTCAATCCCGACACGTGTATCGAGTCTTCCGTCCGCCTGGCGCACTCCATACCATTTTTTGTCCGCATCCCAGAGAATATTATTTAAAGCAGCTTTTGTGAGCGCGGCAGCTTCATACCAGCACTTTGCATCTCCGATTCCGCAAAGCTCTGCGATTTTCCCCATCGAACATTCATAATGATATCGCTCTGCCGAGAGAATTGCGCCATAGCAATATTCTGTCGGTGGGTTGCCGTCAACTCCATAGGTTACCTCCTGAAAGCTCGGGAAGGTATCAAGCCCTGTATCGTATGACGAATGAAGCGCCCACAGATGCAGATTCTCGTGCCGCTCATCAAATTCTCTGCAAAGGTAGCTGTAATAGCGCTCAAACGACGAATACCATCTCTTCAGCGCTTCAATGTCCTCTGTCACATTGTAATATCTCAGCGCAGTTCCCGGAAGCTGCGGATTCTGAATTATTCCGCGCTCCATCCATGACAGCCCCGGTTGCTTTTCGTGGATGTATGCAGCGTGGGTGATATATCCGTCCTCACGCTGTGCTCCGAGAAGAATTTCCATAGCCTTGCTTATCCATTCACAGCTATGCTCCGGGTCCTGCGATGAATACCATTCGACAGCAGGTATGGCCCATTGCCATATCCCCTTATAGACAGGCAGCGATTCAAGCACGTTGAACCCCCATCCGGGAAAGTCGCAGAAGTTCTGGCGTATCGTCCACCACGCCTTGTAATAGAGCTTTTGCTCGCGCTCTCCTGCTGTGTCGAATCCGACTGTCGGCAGCTTTTCAAACCAGCTGTTCCATTTATCTGCAAGAGCGGCATCGGCATCTTCAACTGCAAGCGCCTCAATCGCCTTTTCTCTTCCGTGACAGCTGATTCCGAAACGAAGTGGCTTTTTCTCTGAAACATCTATAGCGACAGGTGTTTCAATCACCAGAACTCGGCCGCGCCCCTCCTGTTCGGAAAAGCCTTCACCCATCGCCTCATATGCATCGAGCTCGTTGTCAAACACAGCTATCGCACCAAAGTCGCCTGCGATATGGCATATATTGTCTTTAAGCTCAATACATATAACGCCGTCATTATCTTTATGAGCAGAAAATCCGTCATGCGAGATAAAAACCGAATACAGCTTTTTTGAATATCTGTAGATATGCGTCGGGTCAGGAAGAGGTACAGAGGAATTTGAAAGCTCAAATGACCACAAAAGCCCACCGTCAACAATCGCAGAAAGGCTCTCACTTCCGCACAGCGCGGAATTTGAAAAGCGGAAGGTGTGTGCAATCTGCCCCGGGCGATAGGTCTGCTCCGAAAACAAAAACTCAGATTTCCCCGGACCTCCGCAAAGATTCGGGTATTCATATGCGGCAAAGTGAAACTCGAAGGTATAGCGATCCTGATTATACACCGTAAGGTTTGTGTCAAGAAAATTATAGCCTATTCTCCCGGCTCGTGACGGTGTATAGAAGCCGAGGTCATAATCATTTTCCTTTATCGCAATCGCGTTCATTCGCGGAAGTGTTATATCAAAGCTTTCTTTAAGCAAACTCCATATGTCACGCATAATATAGTCTCCTGTAATTATATGATTTCAATACACTCTCCGAGCGAAGCAAGATAAAGAACGAGGTGCTTTGCCTCTTTTCCCGTCATCTCATAAAGCGCACGTCGGTATATTCTGAGCTGTGTTGCATATTTTTCAAGCACGTCTCCCTCAGGGCGGTGACGGTCTGTTTTGAAATCGACTATTGTTACGCCGTCATCTGTCTCAAAATACATATCCATAACGCCCTGCAAAAGAACTTTTTCACCGTTGACCCCCAAGCCCGGAAGCTCATCTGACGGCAATAATACCGAAAACTTAAATTCACGGCAGACGTTTTTTGCCCCCAGCATCACACATCCGAGCTCAGAGCTTACAAAGCCAAAGAGCTTTTCGGCATCACAGGCCTCAAACTGCTTCTGCGTGAGGTATTTTTCTTCGCGCAGGCGAAGCAGCTCTGCCTTTGCACCCTCAGGCGTTTTGCATCTTTCAAAATCCGCAAACTGCATTGCCATATGAAGCGCTGTGCCGCGCTCTGCCGCTGTGAGCGACTTATCTCTCATAAAGCGAGGTCTCTGCATCCTTTTTCTGCGCGGTGCCAGACTGCCGCTGCTCTCTCTGCCAAGACCTGTTGCAGTAACCTTCGAAGGAGCTTTCGTTGCCTCCTCATATTCATAGCAAAACTCTATCATCTTCGAAATCTCCGCAAGCTCAGACTCTTCATTTTCCTTTTCCGGCTCTGTTTCCTTCTCTCCGGGCAATTCTATCTCACTTGCAAGCTTCACATATGCCTGCATTCCTTCGACCTCACCGTCGCAACCAAAGGTATCACAGCCTGCATATTCAAGAATCGGGCTTCCCGTAACGCTTCGGAGCAACGGAAGCATATACCAGAGCTGTGCATCGTTGCGCTCACGAAGGCTTATTGCATCAAGCTCTTTATACGCATTCTCCGTTTGTATCTTTGCTATCTTTGACGAAGCATTTTTCTGAGATGCCACAATATAAAGCTTTTCTCTTGCGCGAGTCATTGCGACATACAAAAGTCGCATCTCCTCGCTCTTCATTTCGCTTATAATGCGGTTTCTGATGATATCGCGGATAACCGTCGAATAATCAGCACCGAGCTTTTCATCGCGATAACGCAGCCCGACGCCGAGCTTCGGATGTATCAGCACATCTTTTTTTGTATCCTCAAGATTAAAGCTTCTGATTGCATTCCCTATGAATACCACAGGAAATTCAAGCCCTTTTGATTTGTGCATCGTCATTATCGTAACAGCGTCCTCGGCGTGAGCGGCAGGAGCCGTTATGTCGCCGCCGTTTTCGGCAAGACGCGCAAGATGTGATATGAATTTATAAAGCCCGAAATACCCGAGCCCTTCAAGAGCTTCAGCACTTTTATAAAGCTCTATAAGATTTCGCTGGCGCTCATCCCCGAAAGGCATTGCGCCAAACACGCCGAGCGCATTCGTCCTGTTATATACCTCCCATATCAGCTCGCCTGCGCTCATTCCGCGCGCAAGCGAGCGCAGCTCTGAAAGCCCGTCAAGGAAGCTTCGGCATTTCTCGCCGACGCTGTCCTCCCTTTCAGCACAGGCTTCCATTGCATATATGAGGCTGTCCTTTCCGCTGCGGCGGATATGACACAGCTCGTCTGCCGAGAAACCGAACATCGGGGAACGCAGCGTCGCAAGAAGCTGTATATCCGAGGTCGGATTGTCGATGACGGAAAGATATGCAATCACCGCGCTGACCTCGCTTTTTCCAAGAAGCCCTGTCGCCTTTGGTGACACAAACGGAATACCGAAGCTTCCAAACGCCTTTTCATAATACTGCGCAGTTGTTCCGACAGCGCGAAGAAGTATTGCAAAATCCCCGTATCTGACTTTTCTCACCCCACCGCTCTTGTCACATATTTCAAAACCGTCTCTGACAAGCTCTGCTATCTTTGCCGCGACAAATTTTGCCTCTGCCTCGGCCGATTTGTTCTCATCGGCATTGTCCACGTCAATGAGGCAGAACTCGCATTTCATATCCTCGCGCCCGGAAAACGGTATTTCATCTCTCGGCACAAGACGCTGGTTTTCATCATAGTCCACACCGCCAAGCTCCTCCGACATAATTGCGGAAAATATGGAGTTTGATGCATCAAGCACCTCGCGGCGTGACCTGAAGTTCTGTGCAAGCGTTATACACGTCGCCTCGCCCTTTTCTGCCCTTTCAACAGGTGTGAAGCTCCTGTATTTTTTCATAAAAATGGATGGATCGGCAAGGCGGAAGCCATAGATTGATTGCTTCACATCCCCGACCATAACGATATTCTTTTCATTTTTTGAAACCGAGCGGAAAATTATATCCTGAATAATGTTGCTGTCCTGAAACTCATCGAGCAGAATCTCACAAAAGCTCTCAGAGACCTCAAGTCCGGTGCTGCTCGGAGTGACAACATCATTGACAGCATCATAATCGTCTATAAGAAGCTCTATCGCAAAATGCTCAAGATCGGAATAATCGAGAAGTCCGCGGCGAAGCTTTTCCTTGCGGAATGCTTCGTCAAGCTCTGAAGCGAGCTTTGCAAGAGTATGCATAACAGGCGCAAGCATCGCAGTTTCCTCAAGAAGCGGTTCCGAATCCATAGGAACAAGCCGTTCACGCAGCTCTGCAACATCAGCCTTTATCTTCTTCTGGAAATATGATATCCGTTCCGGCATCCTCTTATCTGAAATGCCTGCCGATGACGGAAGCTTTTTCACCTCAAAATCCGAAAGTGCTTCTGCCATTTCGTCCCACGTATCACACAAAAGCCCCTTGAGGCTGTGTTCAAGCTCTGTGAGATGATCGTGATATTTTGCGCTTATCTGTGCGATTGTGTCAACGTCCTCAAGAAGTATGTGTATCTGTAAAATCAAGTCGCCCACAGTGCGCCTTGCCGTTTCAAACGCCTCTTTTCCCCACAAGGTGTCGCACACATCCGAAACACCCTCTGTATCATATGAGCCGGCAACCTCGCAGAGCCACTTTTCGGGATACGGGTGACTTCTGCTCTTGTGATAGAGCTCAGCCACAGCTGAGAAGAGGCGTCCGTCACTTCTCGAATCGCTCATATATTCGCTCAGCGCGAGGAAGTCTTCATCTCCCTCATCATATTTATCCTCAATAAGCTCACGAAGCGTATCCGAAAGGATTATTGCCCCCTCCGCCTCATCGAGAATACGAAATCCTGCAGAAAGCGACGGATTGTTCCCATAGTTTTTGAGCACCCACATACAAAAGGAATGTACTGTAGATATCCTCGCATTGTCAACAAGCGCAAGCTGGCGGCGCAGATGGCGGTCATCGGGATTTTCAAGCATAAGTACGCTCAATGCATCGCCGATCTTGCGGCGAAGCTCCGATGCGGCCGCCTTTGTATAGGTAATTATAAGGAACTGTGTTACATCAAGCCTTTCAGCCCTGATTCTCGAAATGAGACGCTCGACGAGCACGGCAGTCTTGCCTGAGCCTGCCGCCGCAGAAACCAGCACTGAACAATCACGTATGTCAATCGCGCTTTGCTGGTCACGTGTCCACTTCACATCACTCATCCGTCTCACCTCCGATTTCCTCGATTATATCGCCGAGCCTGATTTCAAGCAACTCGCGCTTTGTATCTCCGCACCTCTCCTCATCAAAGGCGCAGACACTTTTATAGTCACACCAATCGCATGGGCTGTGCTGCTTGTGTATATACGGATTCGGCTCTATCTCACCGCTTGCAAGCTCGTCGCCTATCCTCGCAAGAATACTCTTCATCTTGTCCTTGACAGCGGCGAACTCGCGCTTTGTCAGCACAACTGACGAACGCGTGTCTATTCCGCCGCTCTTCGTAAGCTTGACAGGGATATATTCCTTAAGGTCTCCGCTCTCCATCGCGCCTATTATATCCATATCACGCAGAACGACGCCCTCGCGCCTTTTTGCGGACGGAAGCTCACCGCGCTTATCCGAATAGTTCCTTGCAAGCGGCACATACATAACACCTGCAGCCTCAGGAACTCTGCCATAGCGCTCTGCCCCCATCTCTTCAAGCGCAAACATATAGAGAAGCATCTGCATACCGACGCCGTTGAGCGCCTCGTCCACAGAAAATGCCTTTTTGCCTGATTTATAATCTATGACGCGGAAATAGAGATGTTCCCCATCCTCATACATATCAACTCTGTCAACCGCGCCGCGAAGCTGAACCTCTGAAAGCTCTCCTTTTATGGAAAGCGGCGGAAGCGTATCCTCTTTTCCGAGGAATGCAAGCTCAAACTCACGCGGACGGAATTTACTCTTCCGTAGCTCTCGGCAAATATCCTCGACAGCGCTCTTCACAGTCTTTTCAAGGCGGCGGAGCAGAAACCCGTCTCTTCCCGAAAACTCGCCTGCGCCGCGAAGCGTCATGCTGACATATTCGCGGCAAGCCTCACCTGCAAGCCGCTCTGCCTCTTCTGCTTCAAAGCTGTTTTTCTCAGCAAGCGCGGCAATGACCTTTTCGAGCACATAGTGCATAAGTGTTCCTGCTTCAATGGCAGAAAGCTCCGCACGTTCTCTCTCCTTTACATTCAGACCGTATTTGAGGAAATATTCATATCTACACGACGAAAACACATCTGCGCGCGATGCACTCAGACGTATGCGTTTGCCGAAAACAGCTTCTATATTCTCGCGTTCTCTTATCGGGCCGCGTTTTCCCGAAATGTTCCGTTTCACATTCTGAAGCTTCGGAGCATATTCACAATCATTTTCCCAGAGTTTTTCCATGCTGTGCTCTGCAATGCTTTCATCAAAGCAGGGAACCTTCGCCCTGTATCGCGCATGGGCTATATCAATTCCTTCGGATATATCCCCGAAAACCTTTCTTATCCGCGATAACGCCGACGCCTCATATCTGTCCTCACCGCTACTTTCAAACGCAGAAGAGCTTATATACAGCGCATCCTCACCGGAGCATATAACACTGTGCACTGTCCTGTATGCCTCATATGCGCGCTCACTGACGCCCGGAGCAAGCTCTATTCCGCAATCCGAGAGCTCCGTTCTGTCGTTGTCGGTTATAACGCCGTGGCTGTCTGAAACGCTCGGGAATGCACCTTCGTGCGCACCGAGAATTATTCTGACTTTGCAGCGCTCGCCGTCTGCGCGTGCAACGCTTCCGATGCTTACACAGTCAAGTGATGCAGGTATTGTGTCAAGCTCATATTGCCCGGCAACGAGCTTCAAAAGCTGATAAAATTCCTCAACGCTGACTTCTCGCTCTCCTATTGCCTGACCGAGGCTGTCTATCGTATCACACAAAAGCTTCATAACCGTTTCGCTTTCGCGCGCAAGCTGAACTCGCCCCGAAAGCTCGGCAAGATATACATATGCCGAAATACGGCGAGGAAGATTTATCTCATTTATGAAATCATAGAGCGCCTCGGCGCATTTCTCTCCCGTTTTCCCTCGCAACATCGCCCTTTTGAGCTTTTCAACAGGATCGAATATCCTGCGGCGCGTGCGGTTTACAACGCGGAGTATCGCGCGGCTTTCGTCGTTTTCCTCAGCCGCAAGCCCAAACGGATTTTTCACGAAGTCTTTACCGCTTGTCCATTCGCGGCTCTTCGGAGCCCATGTATACATATAGTTTTCAAACACATCGAGACTTTTTGAGCATACGCCCGAAAAGCCTGTTTTAAGATATTGCATAACGCTGTCAGAGCGGTAGCCGTGGATAATACATTCAAACGCAGCCAGAACAAGTGACATAGCAGGCTTTGATGTAAGAGGAGCGGCATCGCTGACATATACGGGTATGCCATATCTGCGGAATACCATACTGCATATGTTTGTATATTCTCTTCCGTCTGTCACAGCCACAGAGAAATCGCGGTATCTTCTGCCCGAGCGCACGCCATCGAGTATGTATGCCGCGCATTTTTCACATTCTTCAAAAACATTGTCTGCGCGCGCAATCGTTATGTTTGCCGCGCTGCCTTCATATTCGCACACCCTGTTTGCAAAAAGCGCACCGTCAATAAACGAAAGGGCATCATCAGCCTTTCGGCAAAGCACAGCTTCGTCACAGCCGCAGCCTGCGCGCTCCGCAAGCTCTTCCAGACGCTTTTTCGTTTCAGACGCCTTGTCAAAAATCCCGTTTTCGTCCCCCGGCCCACATCTGCCATCAAGCTCAAGCGCAACATACACGTCATCCGCCTGAGAAAGCGCAGCGGAAATGATGTCAAACTCCGCGGCAGTAAAGCCGGAAAAACCATCGAAAAGCACTGTTTTATTCTCAAAAAACGGCGCCCTTTGCAGCGTTTTTACAACAAGTGCAAGCTCGTCATATGCATCGTGCTCGTCCTCCCCGAGCTCGTTTTCATATGCGGCATATATCATTGCAAGATCGCTTATTTTTTCGCCGCACCTTGAAGAAAGATTATCTTTTGCCTTTGCAAGCTGCTCCGGAGATATTCCATATGCCTTGAATTCATCTATCGCCGAAAGAATATCCTCAAGCCGCTCAGGTGTCGCGAGCTTTTCCATATATCCGAGCGACGGCGCAACAAGAGCAAGCGCGCGATGGAGAAGAAGAATACGCTCGCCTCCACCCACAGTTTCAGTCGCGATTCCTCCGGTCTCGCTCTTTATCTTCGTTGCAAGCCTTCTGAAGTTTGTAACCTCCGCATAGCTTGACACAGAATTTCCGCAAGCCTCGCAGAGAAGCCTCTCCATTGAATGTGAAAACTGCTCGGGCACAAGGAAAAGAGCTTTCTTTCCCGGATTATTCTTGATTTTCTCAATCAGATACGTCGTTTTTCCGCTTCTGATTCTTCCGCATATAAAATGGAGCATAGTTATCCCCCTCCGAAAAGTTGTACTGTAAAGGCTGCATAATCCGGCTGATACTTGTTCAATTCAATGCGTTTCCTTTGTTAAATTCATTATAACATAATCCTTTTGTTTCGGCAAATTATATATTGATTGAAATGAAATTTTGCGGTATACTGTTAGATGTATAAAATATGCGGAGGTTTCAATGGAAGACCAGAAAAAAGAACTTATCGAACGCGCAGTTCTTATCGGACTCGATGCCGACATATATCCCGAGAGCGAGGCTGTCACAGAAAGCACGATGGACGAGCTCTCCGAGCTTCTTATGACCGCCGGCGGCGAAGAGGCAGGCAGGGTTATCCAGCATCGTCAGAGCCCTGAGCCCAAGACGCTCATCGGCACAGGCAAGGCACAGGAAATTGCCGAATTCATTTCCGCAAACAATATCAGCCTTGCCGTGTTTGACAACGAGCTCTCACCTGCCCAGACAAAGAACCTCGAGGATATTCTCGGTGTTCGCGTCATCGACCGCTCGACACTCATTCTCGACATTTTTGCAAGCCGTGCACAGACGCGCGAAGGTCGTCTCCAGGTCGAGCTTGCGCAATATAAATATATCCTGCCGCGCCTCGTCGGAAGCTTTTCGGCGCTTTCCCGTCTCGGCGGAGGCATCGGTACTCGCGGCCCGGGCGAAACAAAGCTCGAAACGGACAGACGTCATATCCGCCGCCGCATTGCTAAAATTGAAGACGAGCTTGAAACAGTTATGCGCACAAGAAACGAGCAACGCCGCGCAAGAACAAAGCGTGAGATACCGACAGTTGCGCTCATCGGCTACACAAACGCCGGAAAATCAACGCTCCTGAATGCACTGACAGGTTCTGATATCCATGCGGCAAACCGCCTGTTTGACACACTTGATACAACAACGCGAAAATTCCCCGTCAATGACACGGCAGAGATTCTTCTTTCCGACACTGTCGGCTTTATCAGAAAGCTTCCTCATCATCTGACAAAAGCCTTCCGTGCAACGCTTGAGGAGCTTTTATACGCAGACCTGCTTCTCCATGTTGTTGATGCTTCAAACCCCGAGATGGCGGCTCACGGACTCGTTGTCGAGCAGGTAATACGCGATCTTGGTGCAGACAACATTCCGCGTCTCACAGTCTTCAACAAATGCGATCTCGTTTCTGACAGGTCCATATTTGAAAACGGAGCCGACTCTGCCTGTATTTCCGCAGTGACCGGAGAAGGCTTTGGCGAGCTGAAGGCGAAAATATGCCATATGCTCTCGCTTTCCTCCCGCAAGGCAGATTTCGAAATCCCCTATTCAAAATCGGCACTTCTCGATATTCTCCACCGCGAAGCAAAGGTTATCTCGGTCGAATATCTTGACGCGCATATAGCGGTCACCGCAACGGTTGACGACCGCATCTACGGACTGATACTCCACGAGCTCGGAGGTGATATGAATGACAAGCTTTAAAATTCCGGCACACGATGGCATAGACGAATTCACAGAAAAGCGCTCGCGCTTTATCGGATATGTAAAATATACTCCGACAGAAGAGGAGGCTCTTGCTTTCATCGCAGAGCAGAATGAAAAGCATAAGGCAGCAGGACACAATGTCTATGCCTATTCAATCCGCAACAACAATATAATGCGCTATTCCGACAATGGAGAGCCACAGGGCACTGCTGGACTTCCTGTGCTCGATGTTTTCCGCAAGGCTGAAATCTTCGATTTCTGCTGTGTGGTCACTCGCTATTTCGGCGGAATCCTCCTCGGAACAGGAGGGCTCGTCCGCGCATATTCCCACGCGGCAAAAATCGCGCTTGACGCGGCAGGCATCGCCGTTATGCGTCTCTGGACAGACGGAAAGATGTGCATCCCCTATAATCTGTTTGAGATCGTGCAGAAAGCGATCGTTGAGCTCGGTGCAAAAATTCAGGATACTGACTATGGCGCTGAGGTAACGATAAGCTTTCTCATCCCGACAGAGGAATTCGAGCCTCTCGCCGCAAAGATATTCGACATCACATCAGGTCGAGTTCTCACCCGACGCGGCGAGGACAGATTTATGGCAGTTGCAGAATAAAAATTTTTATATATTCAAAGGAGAGATTACCATGAAAAAATCACTTTCACTGTTTCTTGTCGCGCTTATGCTTTTCGCATTATCAGCCTGCGAAAGCTCACAGAAAGACTTTGACGCCCTGCGCGAACGCGTTTCGGCAGCGGGATACACCGTCAGCGATGCATATGTTGACGCTTCATTCGAAGGCGTTGTCACAGCCTTTGCGGTCAAGGTAAATTTCGATGCAAACACAGTCGCAACCATTCCGATAATACTTACAAAAAGCGAAAGCGCAGCAAAGAAGAACTGCGAGATGTTCGGCGAAGACAGCATTAAACAGCCGATACAGAACGGAAAGATCTTCTCATATCCCGGGAAGGACTATCCCGAGGATGTGCTCAATCTTGTCCACGCAATCGTGAACGGCGAGGATATTCCCCTGAACCCTTCCGCCGAATAAAACCAACCGCTTTTCAACAGAAATACCGAAAACATAAAAATATCCACGTGCTTTGCACGTGGATATTTTTATTTATTTGTTAAAATACTTGCTGTAGATTCTTGCGCCGTCCGATACACTTTTGTTGTCAATTTTTACACCACGGTCTATAAGACGCTTGATGAGCACGGCAACCTCTGCACGTGTTGTGTAATCCAACGGTGCTATTTCGCCGTTCTTTCCGTTGACATAGCTGAAATCTATAAGGATTTGGACTGCAGTCTTGGCATAGCTCGAAACATCATCAAAGCTGTATTTCGAACTTTCCGGAGGAAGAACCACTGTATTCGGATCTGCCGGGAGACCGCCGCCTGCCGGAGGACAACCCATTGCACGGTATATCATCACCATCATATCCTGACGTGTGAGGAAATTGCGAGGTGCAAACTTATTGTCTCCCATACCGCTTACAAGACCTGTATCACGCGCGATTGCAAGCTCATTCGCAAAATAATCGGTATCAAGCACATCCGAGAAATTTTCACCTGTATATCCGCTAAGCTTGAACGCGCGCACCATAAGAACCGCGAAATCTGCGCGTGTTATGTTCGCAGCAGGCGAGAATGTGTTCTCGCTTGTGCCCTTTATGATTCCTTCGTCTGCAAGGGCGTTGATGGAATCAGCCGCCCATGCGTGAGCGCCGAGGTCAACGAAGCGAACGTTTTCTGTTTCTCCGTCATCCTTTGACGGACCGCCCGGGAGGTCGGTCCCTACATCGGTCTTATCGTCTTCAACCGGTGTTGACGGTGTCGGAGTCGTCGGTGCAGAAGCTCCGCTGTCGGATGCTGCGCCGCTTCCCTGACCTGTTGTTGAACCATATACCGTTATATCGAAATGGACTGTTTTCTCTCTGCCATCGCTGTCAACCGCAGTTACCACAACATGGTTTTTGCCGACCTGCGAAGCTGACGGCTTCCACGTTATAACACCCGTAATCTCATCCAGAGCCATTCCGCGCGGCAGACTTGTGCCGACATATTTTACAGTCTTTCCTTCAAGTGGGCTTTCCGCGTTGAGGTCTATCGTGACAGAGCTTTGTGACGACGATGACATATCTGATGCTATCGGATCGAATACCGGAAGGTTTTCATCCACAAATGACATCGGAATTTCAAACCTCTGATTCGGCGCAATATCATAGATATATCCGCTTTCAAAATCAGTTGTATCTCTGTGTCCGCGGATGAGTGATATCGTTCCTATATCAAGCCTTATTGTTCCGTCGCCGTTATCGCTTGCACCTTCGATTTTATAGACAGCATTGCGCACGCCATCGTTTGCTATGTTGATATATTTTCCGGAAAGCTTTTCTATGTCTTCGCAATCCATATTTACATCTATATAGTTCTCAAACGAAAGCTCTTTCTGATAGCCTGCAACAGTACCCTTGATGCTTGCCGGCGCATTTGTCGCCTCACCGATGATGTCGCCGTCTGTGACATAGCGATAGATAACCTCACCCTCTGCGTTCACACTGTAGACACCGACAATTCCGCGGAATGAGAACACATCGCCGACGTTATATGTAACTGCGTTGTTCGTTGCATAGACAACATAATCAACTCTTCCCGATGTATGTGTCACCTTGACGGCGCGGACCGCATCGTTTTCGCTTTCCTCACCATCCGATACCGTGACATCGACGGCTTCTATATCACTCAAATATCTCTCGTTTTTATAGGGTTCAAGAACTGTTGTGAAGGTCGTGTCGAGGTTCTTGCCCTTTCTGTGGACGAGGACATAGTCGAGTGTCTTCGGAAGCCCCGTATTTCTCGAGCTCTGCGGCACATAGCCGCCGACGATTGCAACCTCACTCGGAACGAAATCGTTGACCTGCGTCATGCGGAGCTTTATTCCCCTTGAATCACGGATTGCACCGCGATAATCCCTGACATCGAATTCAACTGATATATCCTTGCTTTCGGGAGCCGCATCACGCCTTACCTTGCCCATCCAGCTGTATCCTCTCGGATATACCGTTTCATATGAGCCGACATACGGCGAGTTCGGATCCTCGCCGACAGGCCAGTTGACATCTGCATATGAGCCGACATACGGCGTGTTCGGTGTTCCGTCCTCCGTCTGGTAGGAGAGGTTGATTCCCTCTATCGGATATGCATTTTCTGCCTGGGAATGGAAGCTGTAGGTATGAGTGTCGCCACCTTTGATGCGGAAGAAATCAACCGTATAGGAAACATCGTCATTGGCTTCAATCATAACTGCCGTTCTGCGATATTCTTCGGCCGCATCATAGGCATTCGGCGCCTCGATATCCATAACCTTGACCTTGCCCGTATCCTCGAAATGGAGCGGATAAGCACCGGTTACAGCCTTCTGCTCACGCTCATTGACAGTTACCGTATTGTGTGAAACAGTTGTTCTGACCCACTGCCAACGGTTCGGCTGGAAGCCCGTGAGCTCGGGGTATCCTGTATCGGGAGCGATGTTGAGCCCATATGCATCCATTCCGAGATGCAGCATCTGTGCGTGGCCGTGGCCTGTTGTTCTTCCGAAATACATCCATATATCGCGCAGAGTGTTCTGTTCTGTCGCGGTTGTTACTTTATTGGTTTTCACACCGCCGCGAAGCACCGCAAATCCAAAGCCCGTCATTATTTCGCTTTCTTGCCTGAAATCCTTGTCTATATATTCTTCGATTTCCTTCTGAATCGACTCGGGATTTCTGACATACATACCATAGTTGAGCCCGTCTGTCGAATATCCGTTTCTCATATATATATGATTTGCAAGCTTCGGGCCATATACAGTATCCTTGAGGAACTGGAACGCCGTCGTGTAAAGGCTTGTTCCCGTGATGATATTGAGGCTTGCAACACCTCCCGTATCACCTATTTCTACTGTGTGTGACTCAGTCAGAAGGACAGGCATAAACGATGTGAACATCTGCGTGAACTTGACATTCTTATAAAGGTCGAAGTCTCCCTCACCCTTATAGAGCGCAAGCATTTCCGCAATCTGATACATACGCGAAATCCAGACGCTGTTATAGTTCGGAGCAGCCTCGTCGCCCATACCGTCGCGGTCTATGACATCGATAAGCTTCGTCATAAGGTCGCCGCCCGTGCTTTCGCGGACTGCTGTCGTTGTGTTCGTCGCATATACCCATTCGATCATTTCGCTTGTCAGCGGCTCGCGGTCACGGACTATTGCCGCCGTTGCAAGAGCGAGCTGATGCATACCAAAGTTGCCCTGGATATCGCGGCGCTGCATTGCATAATAGGTTTCATCGAGAATTCCACGTTCCCAGTTGTCCCAGATTTTATCGCCTGTGGACTTGTCGTTTTCAAGCCCCCATTTCTTCGCATTTTCAGAAAGGAATTTGACAAGCTGTGGGTCATCCTTCATCGGGAAGAACGCATCGCAAGCGAGAGCCAACTTCTGTGCATAGTCGGAATCGTCTATTCTTCCGTGGAGCTTTCCGAGACCGCTTCCGCCGTCGCTCGACGGATACGCCTTGTTGTATACCGAGAAATCATAGCCCGGGAAGAGGTCTGCCATTCTGTCGAGAATAATTGCGCCCGCTCTTCCGTATTTCGGATCATCCGTAAATACATATGCACGCGAGTTGAAGAGTATCGCATTATATACTTCGCTGAAATAGTTCCAGAGATATGTACCGATATACATATGCTCTTCCTTGACTCCGTTTGAATATACTCTTCCTGTCCTGTAGCCGAAGCCGTCATCTACACCCCAGGTTTTTCCGTCAACCGTATAATAGTTTCCGTCCTCGTCCTTTCTCAGCGGATCCTTGTTATATGTGTCGCTTGTCGGATCTTGCCAGAGCTCGGGATAAAGATCGTTTCTGAGGTAGTCTGTCTTTCCATCCGTCTCCTCACGAAGCTTATCATTCGCCTCCCGGGCACGGTCTGCATCGTAATAGCCTGCCTGATCGCGTCCGAGCTCGTAGAGCTTTTCAAAGTCATTGGATGGGAAGAGACGTTTACATTCAGGGCACTGTATCTTCCATGGCATATTTACTATGTCATAGACCCAGCCTCCTGTTGTTCCGTTGCCGTAGGTTGCTATAACATCAACTCCGCAGTAGCGGCACAGCTTATATTCGGGATCATCGAGACGCCCCGGACGGATTGTTATGGGAATACCCTGACCGGGCATTGAATAATAGATCGTCTCAACCTGATCGAGATATTTCTCTGCTTTGTCATATTCCGCATCCGCAGCTTGCTTTGCCCAGCTGTATTTTTTGATGTTTTCCCTGACGACCTCACGCATATCATATGTGTAATATGTCGGCTCGGTTTTGCGGTCATCAACGATAACCTCAACCTCGACCTCTGCGCTTATTTCCTCGCCCTTGAAATTTGCAGTTGCGGAAATCACCGCGCTTCCTGTCGCAAGTCCTGTGACCTTTCCATTCTCGTCAATAGATACAATACCTTCGACATCTGCCGTGTAGGTCACGTCTGCATTCGGAATAACGAGAACATTTCCGCTGTTCATCGTGACTTTCCATTCAAGCTCCGCCTTCTGGTCAACATATATCGGCGAGGTGAGGCTGAGCTTTTCTTCCTTTATTCCCGTATTGTCACGAGCTGTAATCTCCTTCGTTGCAGAAACGGTTTTGCCCGTGTCATCCGTAACAGTTACGCTCACTGTCGCAACGCCGTCGCCTACAGCTTTTATCTTCCCGTCATCGGTTATGACAACCGCATCGGGATTTGATGATGTGAGATTGATTTCATATGAGCCGGGAGTGAGGGCGGAGCCGTCAAGTCTCGTTGCCGTCAGCTCAACATTTGCAATTTCGCCGAATTCAAGCTCATCCTTATCTATCGCAATATTTGCATAGTGCATTCCGTTGACGCCATAAAGCGTGAGCATCTTCGGATTGATGTATCCGCCGCGTCCGCCGTCGTTGCGCTTGAAGACGAGAATATATTCTCCCGCCGCATCAAACTCGAGATCACCGAGTTCTATCTTCTTCGCGTGGTATGTATCCGTTGCTTCCGCATCGAGATAATCGACGGTTGCAATCAGGTTTTCTTCAGAAAGAAGTGCACCGATTTCTTCCTTCGTGTCGGAGCTTTCGTTTTTCGGGATGATATGGATATCGCTTGCGGATGCCGCGCGGTAGTATGTCGAATACAGGAATTCCGCAATATATCTTCCTGCCGCCGGAATTTTTATATCGAATGCGAGCCAATCGCCGTCTTTTGGCATCTGCAGACGCAGATAGTTTGTCGGAGCTTCGACACTGCCTGCATACATAAAGACCGCATATTTCTCGGGAATCCAGCTCGGGCCTGAGACATTATACTGCCAGTTCCCTTCACCTGAAAGACCTGTATCAGCATAGGTTATTCCTCGGATGTCTTCCTTTCGGTCGGTTACAGGGAAGCCTTCAACCGGATTTCCGATAGGATCCCACGCCGCATTTCTCTCAAAGAAGCGATATTCTGCATCCGCACCCGAAAGCGGAGTCGGGAGCTTCGTCACCGTGTATTCCTTTGATATGGAAAGCTTTGCTCCGTCAAGCTCGATATCCGCCGTTACCGTTGTTGTTCCGAGTGTCCTGAGCTTCAGCGCATTTCCCTTTTCGGGAGCTTCCGCAACTTCGGGATTTGAGCTTGTAAACTTGACCGTCGCAAGATTCATATCCGCTTCCGTTCCATCGGAAAGAATGCCCGAAAGCGTTATCTTACCCGCTTCGGAAATATCCATATCTGCGCTCATAAGCCAAAGCTTATCTCCGCCGTCAAGGATGATGTTTCCGGCAATCGCATATGCATCGCCCGAGCTTCTCGGAGCGCGGAACGCGACTCTGTTCATACCTTTTTTGAGGTTTACGTTTGCAACATAGGAAGGTTCTGCATTTAATGTCTTATAATTATCAGCCTTTGCATCAAGCGTATTGAAGCTTCCGACGAGATATGCATCCTCAATCGGTGAATCCGTCTTGTCTCCATCCGAGACATATACGCCGACATCGCATCCGCCTGTATGCATACCGTGTTCGACATACATCGAATAAATTCCTTCAACGGGAACATATATATTGAAGGACATCCATCTGTTCTGCGCAAGGCAGATACCTGTGTTCGTATAGGAGAATGCCCAGTTCGGAGTTGCCTGATCCTGCGAGTTTGCGATATAACTCCAGAAGCCGCGGTTGTTCTCAAGGGTCAGTGTCGCAAATGCAGGCTTTGAAGTGACATTCGCTTTTGCAACATTTCCGATATTATAAATCACCTTATAGCCTGTCTTGACATCGGAATCAACGATAATTCCGACACTGTCGGAATATGAAAGTCCGCCCTTTGTCGCGCTTATTCCGACATTCATTCTTCCGTCGGAAACACCGGTTATCGTTCTTCCGTCAAATTCCGCAATGCCTTCCTTTTCGGGAGTGAATACGATTTCGACGTCATCGGATATTTCGCTTCCGTCCGTCATCCAGCCGTTCAGGATAAGCTCCATCTTCTCGCCGACTGCAACGGATTTTTTTGAGGTTACGGCATCGAGATACATAACTGCCGCATCTTCCTTGTTTTCACCCTCGAGAGTGAGCATATGGGGATACATTCCATAGTATCCGCTCTCCGTTCCCGTCGCATTGAAGATGAGCATATACTCACCTGCCTGTGGAACGGTTATATCGACATAATCAGTCTCGACATCAAAGAAGCTGACGCCGTCAGGTGTATGGTATTTAATCTCATCAAAGAGAGAGATTCTTCCGCTGTTTGTTTTGAGCGATGCAATCGCAGATGTTGCCGAATCCGCCGGAACAAGGAACACCTCACCGACACCGCCCGTCTTTTTGTCAACATAATGGGTGAGCTTTGCGCGGTATTTGCCTGCATAAGGGATATTGAGCTTGAATGCTCCATAGGAGTCAACAGAGGTCGTGCTGATATAGACGCCGTATGCATCCTGTGTTTTGATGTTGCTTATGCCGATACCCGAAAATTCCCACGTTCCGTTTGTTGTGAGATAATTCGCGGTATCTGCGGTTATCATAACCGCATTGGGTGTTTTTCCGTCAAGACGGTTGAAATCATATGTGAGCGTGACTGTCGGTGGGAGCGGCTCCGTTACAGTTACCGTGACGCTTGAAGTGAGTTTATCCTCACCGAGTGAGACGGTGACTTCAATTTCAGCGTTTCCCATCGCAAGTGCAGTGACCTTTCCGCTTGCGGAAACCGATGCAACACTCTTATTCTTTGATTCATATGTTACGGAAGCATTTGCAGGTATCGCCGTTCCGTCCGTCATATATCCCGAAACGGATATATCTGCCGTTGCGCCTGCATCGAGCTTGTCCGCAGAGACGGAAGCCTCGGCATACATAAGCCTTGCCGCCGCATCCGTTCCCGAAAGGACGAGCTTATGAGGATATGTTCCCCATGTTCCGCTATCTGTTCCCGTTGCATGGAAAACGAGATAATATTCTCCCGCTTCGTCAAACACAATATCCTTTGCGTTCGTCTCTGTGTCAAATACATTTGTTCCTTCGCTGTTATAGTAGCTGACATTTGTCGCAACGGTCTTCTTCTCTCCGTTTGCAATAATGCTGTCTATTGATGACATATCTGCATTTCCGGGAAGGATATAGACATCGCCCTTACCGCCGGAGGATTTGTTCATATGGTGAATGAGCTTTGCACTGTATTTTCCCGCATATGGAACTTTGATTTTAAACGCCGCATAAGGAACAGACGCAGTTGTTCCGATATTGACACCATAGGAGGTCTGCGTCTTTATCCAGGTTGCGCCAAAACCCGTATATTCCCATGTACCCTTCGTATTTGCATAGAGAGCATTTGTGTTATCAAGCATAACATTGTTTATATTGACACCATCGAGCATATTGAAATCATATGTGAGAGTCGGTGTCGGCGGATATGTGATTGCAGGCTCAAGAACGAAATCGCGTGGGAGGAAATAATGATACTTTAAGCCTTTCTCCTTTGCGGTTGCAGCGGCGGTCTCGCTTTCGCCGTTCGGAACCATAATCAGATAGTAGTTACCTTTTGAAAGCTCAAGCGCACTTTCCCCTTTGAAGGTTGCCACTCCGCTTGCGCCACAGGCATCAATCGTGCCTACCTTGTATTTTGAATCTATCGCCTTTACCGCTGAGGAAAGCGTTGCCGCAGAGGTTATTTCCCCGTTCTTCGGCATAAGATAATAGTCAACGATAGGACCGACATTGAATTTTGTTGCAGTAAACGAAGGTATGTATTCTCCTGCCGCATCTATAACGAGCTCAAAGCAGAGCGCCGTCGCCGCAGTTGTTGCCGCAGGGTCATAAACAACGGCGTTTTCAGGCTTATTGCCGGGGCGATAGAAGGATACTCTTGCCTGTGCGCCCTCCGTTCCAACACCTGCAACATTATTCGGGAAGCTCTGCGCGACATAACCCCACGCATCATACCCTTCTGCAACGGTGTCGAGCGTGTGGATTATCTTGTTCTCTCGCGCACTGTCCTCAAACTTGCAGTTTGTTGTGCTTTTTTCAGATGCTGTTGTTGTGTGCGCCGCATGAATGAATTTGAATTCATACTTTCGCGGAACATCCTCCGCCGCAACCGTTACAGACGGAAGCAGTGAAATGAGCATCACACATACAAGAATCAGCGATAGAATTCTTTTCATAACCTACACCCTTTCAGTATATAAACTCCTTTATTTTATATGATATCACATACTTCAAAATTTTCAAATGTATTTTTCAGGCAGGAATATGTCTTTTTTAGACCTCACTGTCTGCATAAGACAGAACAAAACAAACAAAAACACGATATGTCAGGTTGAAGTGAACCCCAAAGTTCAGACAAAAATTTAATATTAACTTGCTTGCGAATGAGTTCGGTATTGTACCGGACTCATTTCTTTTAGTTTCATAGAAATTCTTTCGTTGTTGTAGTAATCAATATATTTCTTTAATTCAT